>JBEBTM010000009.1:0-25806 GCA_040393745.1 Thermogutta terrifontis
CAGGCACGAAACCCGACTCGATCAAGTCCGGTTCGTTCGAACGCAGTCGAGGTTCGGTGAGCGTGAAAAGATGCACGATACCCAGATGGACCCGGCCCACTTCGGTCAGATCGTCGTTGATCAGGCCGACGCAGCTTTCTTCGAAAGCTGATTCCAGAACGACTTCTTCGCGAAGCTCCCGGAGCATGCCTTCTCGATACAAATCGTGATGCGTTTCAACTCCATTGCTGTCATCTTGGGAAAGATGCCCGCCCACGCCGATGCTTCGCTTGCTGTGGAGCCGACTTTCGCCCATGCCTTTACCGCGGACGTATTGGAAAATCTGCTCCACGCCGGCGGGATCGACATGCCGGAAAATCATGTACGGAATCAATTGTTTGAAATCGGGATCGCCCTCGGCCACGCTCCGGGGCATGAACGTCACGTTTTCCGGCGCGAGGAGTTCGTCCCGATAACGCGCCGTATCACGACAGAAACCTTGGAAATATCCGATCTTGTGAAACAATTCCGTAGGAACCACCAGCACCCGCTCATCTTGCATGAATGAATAATAATGAAGAATGGATGAATACAAAAGATACGACGCCGCACTCATTCAGGATCACTTGCCACGAGTCATTGTCTAAAGACTCGGGATCGCCATTCCGCCGTCGATCATGATGACTTGTCCCGTACTGTAGGCCAGGTCGCCCCGCGTCAGCATGGCCACGGCGCGGCCCACGTCTTCGGGAAAACCCCAGCGGCGTTGCGGGACGAAGCCTTCACCGATCAGCTTCGTGTACTTTTCCGTGGCGGGAATGGTCATGTCGCTTTGTATCAAGCCCGGCCGGATTTCGTACACAGGAATCCCGTACTCGGCCAAACGTAGCGCCCAAAGTTGGGTACTCATGCTCATGGCGGCTTTCGACATGCAGTATTCGCCTCGATTGAGTGAGGCCACCGTAGCGGAAACGGACGAAATATTCACAATGGCCGCCTCGAAATCCGCTCCGCCGGATTCTTTTTGCTCGATCATCCATTTGGCCGCCGCCTGCGTGAGGAAGAATGGCCCCTGTAGATTGATCTTCATCAGCCAGTCGTAATTCTCCTCGGTCATGGTCATGATATCGTCACGCACTCTCGCGGCGACCCCGGCGTTATTAACAAGCAAATTGAGCTGCTTGAAATCCCGCTTCACCGAATGAAGAAACTCGGCCCGGTCCTCGGGATTACTTACATCGCATCGGTAATAAACGATCTGCCGCCCTTGGCCCGCTTTCCGGCGAATCTCGGTCAGGGGATCGGTCACGGCATCAATGTCTCGTGAACCACACAGGGCCAGCGAGTATCCCTCTGCCAGTAAGGCATTGGAAATTCCCAGTCCGATTCCCCTCAATCCGCCGGTGACGACGGCAACTTTCATGATAAACCTCTTGATCGTGAGTGAAGATGGCAGAATAAAACGGTAGCGGGCCTACTCCACGTCATCATACCACAAAACGCGTAAAATAGGTATGCCTTAATCGGGAGAAAAACGCGGTAGCCGCTCTTCAAACAATGTGATGCTCGTCTTGCCCGTCTTGATAAATGCTGCTAAACATGGAGGGCGTACCAAAAACGACGACAAGAAAGGCTTGGGCCGGTTGACGGCCTGAAATCCGGCCCCTTTTCGAGAAACGTTCCCAGGCGTATACTGGAATGGGTCCGCTTTACTTTCGGCTCATCTTTCGCAGCAGAAAAAACGTCCATGTCCCCCACTGTCAAAAAGACGCTGGTTTTCCTCGTGAAACTGTCACTGATTGTCGGCATTTTCGCGTTCCTCTTTTACCAGGCGACGCATACCAAGGACGAGGAAGGACGGAATATCTTTGAAGAGCTCCTGAAACAGCCGAAACGCTGGGAGTTGCTCGTGGGGGCGTTTTTCGTCCAGTGTTTTGCCGTCGTCATTACGATTATTCGTTGGAATTGGCTTGTCAAGACACTGGGCATGATCGTGCCGTTGAAAGAAATATTCCGGCTCGGCTTCCTTGGCTTGATGCTCAATCTGGCCCCCATGGGGATCGTCGGCGGCGATGTCGCCAAGGCGTATCTGCTGTCCAAACGCTGTCATTCGGATCGAACCGACGCCTTCGCCAGCGTCATCGTCGATCGGGTCATCGGGCTTCTGGTCATGTTCCTGTTCGGAGCTGTCCTGATATTCGTGACCGGCTTTGCCTGGCGGGAAGAAATCTGGGCCAAAACGACCAGTAACGTCGTCCTGGCGTTCACGGCAGTCGGTTATTTCGGCGTGGGCATTGTCTTTCTGCCGTTTTTCGCCAAGGGACATCTGGAGCGGCTTTTGGGCAAGATCCCCCTTTGCGGGCCGGTTTTAGAGAAGCTGACCCGGTCGCTACTGCTCTACCGAAATCATAAGCTGAGCTTGCTTTACTGTTACGCTGTGACTTTTTTAGTGCATGCCACGTTTGGAATTTCGGCCTTCTTGACCGCCCAGGGTCTGTTTACATCGGTACCCGGGCTGTTGGATCATATCATGCTTTACAGCGTAGCGAATATGACGGCGATGATCCCGCTCGCAGCGGGCCCCTTGGAGCTGGTGATGAATTATCTCTACCCGCTGCTGAATATCGACGGTCCCGCCCCGATGGTCGGAGCGGGCATGATCGTCGGAGTCGGCTACCGTTTCACATCGGTTTTGGTCGCCAGTATCGGAATTGTCTTCTTCCTTTCCTCCCGGAACGAAATCCGGGAAGCGGAAGCCGAATAAGTTACTGTTCGATTTTCTTCCAGTTGCCGATGTCGTCGTCGGTGCCGTCCCGACCGTCGGGGCCGAAGGACCAGACGTCAAATCCGCTCCGGGAATGATTGCCCGGCGTGACGTACTGATAGGGATTTCTCCAAGCATCTTCGGTCTGTGCATTGTCCTTGAGGTATGGACCGGCCCACTTCGTTTCGCTCAGCCCGTCCGGGCAGACCAGCAAATCGTCCAAACTGGAAGGCATGCGTCCGACATTGATCTCATACCGCTCAATGGCACTGGCCAGCGTGGAAATGTATACTTGGGTCGTTTTGATCTTACTGGCTTCCATCTGGCCCCGGTAAGCACCCACGGCGACGGCGGCAAGGGCGAGCAGGATAAAAAGGACGACCATAATTTCGATCAGGGTGAAACCTGAGGCGGCACGATACCGACGAGGCGGAACATTCAAACGCGGTTGTGTTTTCTTCATGGCTCTGGAAATGTGTTGATGTATCTTTGAGTAGGCCACGGGGCCACCTTCCATCTTCGCAAATATACCATTATCTACGAAACCCGAAAGCGCTCCTCCACTCTATTGAACGTTTTCAGATGACTTTTGTTTCTCGACAATCGACGCTCTGCCTGAGTTTTTTCGAAAAAATGAAGAATCCGTCATTTCGGTAAAGGCGTTTTTTCTACAATCCGATATACATGCCGTAGAATTCCTTTTTTATTTTTATTGTTTTTTTTGTTTATTACTTGCATTTTACTTTTCCGATACCATATTAACAACGGAATTGGTAACATGCAAGCAAAAAAATAGTTATCCGGTTTCCACTGTTGTAACTTGGTTGATCCATTAGCAGTGTGCTGTTTATCTGGGTTGTTCCGTATATATGCAAGGAACAATGCAGTAAAAACAGTAAAAAAACGCAAAATCGGAATTCTAGCATAAACGGGTAATTTTTTTCGGAAGATTGTCCGATAGATGTGAAAGAATAGATGGCATTGTTGCCAAAGTGTTTCAGTTTCCCCAAAAAAACCGTATCAAGGAGAATTGTGATGAAACGTCAAGTCCTTCTGTCCGTGCTGGCCGCAATTGCCATTTTCGCGGTAACCACGAGCGCTGAAGCCGGAATGTTCGGCCGCCTGTTCCAGGTGCGCGGCTGCAACCCCTGTGCCCCGGCATGTGAAGCCGCCTGCGATCCCTGTGAAAAGGTCGCTTGCGAGCCCTGCGATGTTGTCGCCTGTGATCCCTGCGAAGCCGCTTGTGACACTGGTTGCGACGCCGGTTGTAGCCCCTGTGGCAAAAAACCTTTCCGTCCGTTCGGCGGATTCTTCATGGGCCTGAAGCACAAAATGGCCTACAAAGGTTGCAATCCATGCAATCCGTGCGATGCGGCTTGTGAACCGGCCTGCTGTGATCCCTGCGAACCGGTTTGCGAACCGGCCTGCGATCCGTGCGACGTCGCTTGCGACACCGGTTGCGGCCCCTGCGGCAAAAAGCCCTTCCGTCCCTTCGGTGGTTTCTTCATCGGCCTGAAGAATAAGGTCTGGAGCGGCTGCCACACCGGCTGCAATCCCTGTGAAGCGGCTTGTGATCCCTGTGAACCGGCCTGCTGCGATCCGTGCGAACCGGTCTGCTGCAAATAAGTCGATTCGAACCTGACAAAGGTTTACCAATCAAAAGCCCTCGGTTATGCCGGGGGTTTTTTTATTGGAGCGAAGAACAAAGAGTAAAGTATGAGGAATGTCATGAAATGGGACGGTGTCGTGGCATCATGGCTCGTTTGGGGGCTCATTGCCTTGCTTTTCGCCGGGGTACTCCACCGGGCGGCCTCGCTTTCCATGACTTGGGATGAAGCGTACACCGTCATGATCTACGCAGCCCACGGAGACCGGATATTTTCTCCCAAGGACTTTCTGCCGAACAATCACGTCCCGCATACGATCTTGGTTTGGCTTTGCTTCCAAGTGGCACCGTGGCAAGAATTTGCGTTGCGGTTGCCTGCATGTTTGGGAGCCCTGGGCTGCTTGCTCGCTCTCCGGCAAATCGGGCGGTTCTGTTTTTCCGAGCGTCAAGATATGTCGGCCGTTATGCTACTCATCGCCATGGTTTCCCTACATCCATTGGTGTTTCCATTTTACAGTTTCGCCCGGGGCTACGGACTGTCGCTCTGTTTTTCCTTGATGGGTTTTTATGTTCTTATACAATTTTTGGGTCGAGACCTTGGCGACCCGCAGAGGGAATGCCGGCTGCTTTTGTTTGGCGGTGTTGCCTTCGGGCTTTCCGTGGCGTTCAATTTGAGTTCGGCCCTACTGAATACGGGGCTCATCTTCGCCGCGTTTTTCCTGGAAGCCATGCGAGGCCGATTGACCGTGTCGCTCATGAAGCGAATTGTTCCGCTTTTTTGCCTGCCGGGGTTATTGATTGTCGGCGGACTCTACGGACCGATTTTGCCGTTTGTTTCATCGGGGCAATTCAACTACGCTTCGGAAACGCCGATGGAAAGCGTGTTCGACTTAACCCGTTGGTCCCTCGGGGTCACAAATGTGCTTGCAGATTCGGAGATGCGTCCTATTTTGCTGGGCGTGCCGATTTCCCCGGAGGTTTATTGGCTGTCGGTCATGTTCCTGCCGTTTATCGTGGTTTTGCCAGCCTTCGCGGGGGCCGTGGTGGTGTCGACGAGAAAGCCGAAAGAACCTAAGTACCGATCGAATGGGGATGCGCTACGCATCGTCACACTTGGATTATCGATTTACGGGGGAATTCTCCTGGTCCTTTGGTTTCTGGGACGTCCGGCGTTTCCCAAGGATCGCACGGGGATCTACGTCATCGCCTATTTTGGTATCTTGGTCGTGCTGCTCTTCGGGGAGCTTCGTCGGTTTCGAATCGTCTTGGGAATTGGAATCGTGGTGACGCTCATTCATTTCGTGTCGCTGTTTTCCTTGCCGTACGCCCACAACATTTGGTTTGCCGACAGCGATGTCCGGAGTGTTATGGAAACGGTCAAGAAGCACACCGGGAATTCCGAGCGGCATGTTTTCGTTTGCAGTTGGGTCAATATCGCATCGGCCGAGTTTTACGCCCGGAAATTCGGGGTCGAAAATCTTGAAATCCGTTGTTCCCGACAGGAAGGCGATGCGATACGCTGGGGCCGACAGACATGGGAAAGCCGTGATCCGGCGGGCATGTTTCTCTATTTTCCCTCCGAATTGGAAGAGGAATTTCTTCAGGAAGGAATCCCGATCCAGCGGCTTCGAAAAAGTCCGGTGTTGGAGTTCGAGCTTTTCCGTATCGAGTCGGTTGGGTCGAAAGCGGTTAACGCGACTGATTGACGATTTCCCCCGCAAGGTTGCGGTAATCCTCGGCCCCGTTGGACTGGGGATCGTGCTGGAAGATTGTCCGGCCAAAGCTCGGCGCCTCGGCCAATCGGATATTGCGGCGAATTTTTGTCTGGAAGACCTGCGTGTCGGACCAAACGGTCTGTTGGGCCGGTTTTTTCGTGAAAAAGTCGTCAATATCCTGAACGACTTCCGAGGCCAATCGTGTCTGGCCGTCGTACATGCAGAGAATCACACCGCTGAGCATCAACCGGGGATTCAGCCGCCGGGAAACAAGATCGATCGTATTGAGCAACTTCGTCAGGCCGTGCAATGCGAGATAATGAGGCTGGAGCGGAATGAAAACTTCGTCCACGGCCGTGAGTGCGTTGATCGTCAAAATTCCCAGCGACGGAGGACAGTCGATCAAAACATAATCGAACTTCAGATCGTCCTTTTCGAGCTTGTCCCGAAGCAGCATTTCGCGTCCGACTACGCTGGCCAGTTCCAGTTCGGCTGCGGAAAGATCCAAATGGGCCGGGATGAGCCAAAGATTCTCCGCAACTTCCTTGCGAACCTGAGCCAATGACATATCCTCGACTAAAACATCGTACACCGAATCGAAGTCGACCTGCGGTTCGATGCCGAAATGAAGCGTCGCATGAGCCTGGGGATCCATATCGATCAAACAGACCCGGGCGCCCGTATCGGCCAGCGCGGCACTGACATTAACCGCCGTGGTCGTCTTTCCGACACCGCCTTTTTGGTTCATAATCGCAATCGAACGCATGAAATCGTCTCCTTCCGTGGATGATGGGGCAAAACCCGGCGCGGCCGGGCCGTCAACCGAGCTTCTGCTCGTTGAATGGACCCGCTCCCGTTGGTCGCTGGTATCATCGTGAAAATAACACATGATCCAGAGTAACAGAGCGGCATTGTACCTCATTTCTCGCAATGCCCCAAGAGCAGTTTTTTGCCCTGTTTTGTGGGGTTGTCTGCATTCCCTGGAAACCGTATACTCAAGCGAAACACGCTAGGCGGATAAAATGCAAGCGTTGTGATACGTTCATATAACTACCCAAATTAACATGCGACAGACGCTGTTTTATATTCCCGCTCAACTGGCCGGTTTTCCCGTCTTCGGATTCGGCCTCGCCTTGTGTGTGCTGTTGATTGGAACGCTTTTGGCGGCGGCTTGGCGATTTTCCAAAACGAAAAAACTGGACGAGGATGTCTGGAGCTATCTCGGTTTGGCTCTCGTCGGCGGTGTCGTGCTCGGCGTGGTCGCTCCGGCCGTGATGGAACCGCAAGGCTTTCCCATTCGCGGGTACGGTGTCTGCTTGCTCTTTGCCATCCTCGCCGCTTTGGGGCTCGTCGTGCACCTTGGCGGTAAGAGAGGCATTTCGGCCGATCAGGTTTTCTCGCTCTGTATCTGGGCCGTGGTCAGCGGAATTTTGGGCGCCCGGCTGTTTTATGTGATTCAATATCACGAAAAAATGATCATCTTCGGACCCGGCGGAGGCTTGGACGTTATTGCCACTCTGATCAGCGTGGTCAATATTGCCAGTGGTGGGCTCGTCGTGTTCGGCTCGATTCTCGGCGGTATGCTCGGCTCGGTTATTTTCATGATCCGCAACCGCATGCCCGTTTTACCGACGTTCGACGCCATGGCGCCGGCCATGATGCTTGGTCTGGCCATTGGCCGAATCGGTTGTTTTCTCAACGGCTGCTGTTTCGGTGGCGTGACGGACGCCTGCTGCGGCGTGGTTTTCCCCGAAGGCAGTCCGCCGCATATTCACCAGGTCATTCACGGCGAAACCTGGTATGACGGTTTGAAATTCAAAGAGGAAAAACACGGAAACACCACCCGGGTCCGCATTGCCGACATCCAACCCGGCGGTAAAGCCGAAGAAGCCAAAATGCCCAAGGACGTCACACTCCACCGCATCGGTGGCATGATCGTCCACAAAATCGAATGGCGTAAGATTGAAACGACAGCCGATGCGATCAACGCCATTTACGAGTTGCATCGACGCGCCCGTCCGGGCGATGATCTCCGCTTCGACGTGTACATGCATGACGGCGATACGGAAACGAAACCGTTTTATGTCGGTTACACTCCGACAGTGGTCCGACCCGTTCACCCGACACAGCTTTACAGTTCCGCCGCAGCCGTTTGCGTGTGCCTGATTTTACTCGGTCTTGGCAGGCTCGACTCTTTCCGCAAGCGTGATGGAGCGGTTCTGGCCGCCTTTTTGCTGCTATATCCCGTGGTCCGATTTCATTTGGAGATGATCCGCAACGACGAAGGTTCCTTCATGGGGACAGGTCTGACTATTTCACAAGTCGTAAGCATCGGCGTCTTCGTTGCGGGCTGTTTGCTCGCCGTTTACGTTGCCAGACGCCCCACATTATCACCCGTCGATCACAGCGGTGCCGATCCCGAACACGAAAAACCATGAAAAAACCCTCCTCCTTAGTTTGCTTGTTAGTTTTTGCCATTTCCTGCGTGATCTTGTTCAGCGGTCAGCGTCGGGCAGTGACGGCCACCCCGCCCCGACCG
Organism: Thermogutta terrifontis; assembly: GCA_040393745.1. Taxonomy (GTDB): domain Bacteria; phylum Planctomycetota; class Planctomycetia; order Pirellulales; family Thermoguttaceae; genus WRKP01. The sequence continues at coordinate 8,604 of JBEBTM010000009.1, forward strand.
GTGCAGCAAAGGCCCGCCCAACGTCTCCCTCAGCCGCCGCCGAAGGAAGAGCCGCAAGCGACAATCGCGCTGCCCGAATTGCCCCTGGTTGTTGTAGAACCGGACAAAATCCCTTGGCGACCGTTCGGTTCGAACGCCGCGCCGGTGAATCATACGCTGGTCGGCAACCCGGCCAAAGCCGAACTCTACGTCACCCGAACTCGATTTCCCCGGGGTAAAAAGACGCTTCCGCATGTCCATCCCGATGACCGCACCGTTGTCGTCATTTCGGGCACTTACCATTACGGGATCGGTGAAGTGTTCGATGAAACTCGCATGATCGCCCTGCCGCCAGGCACCTTTCTGACCGAGCCTGCGGGTCAGCCGCATTTCTCCTGGGCCAAAGACGGCGAAGTCGTCGTCCAAACCACCGCCATCGGACCCACTGGCACCACGGTTCTTCCCGATTCCAAAGAGCAGCCTCGTCAGACCCGACGTCCGTAACATTTGCGGATGTTCCGCTTTTTGATGATCCCGCATTCGTCATGAGTCCCTACCCTTGAGCAGTCCCACACCAGACCAACGTCGCCGAAAACGGATGCTGCGTGGTACGCTCATCGTCGGGATCGGCACACTTTTCAGCCGAATTCTCGGCATGCTCCGTGACATGGCCACGGCGGCAACGCTCGGCATGTCCGTCGACGGTGTTATGGATTCGTTCGTCGTCGCCTTCCGTTTACCGGACGTCGCCCGCCGATTGTTCGGGGACGGGGCCCTGGGTATCGGCTTTATTCCCGTCTTCGGCAGACTTTGGGCTACCGATCGCCAAAAGGCCTGGACGTTGCTCTCCGTGGCCCTCGGCTGGGTGTTCCTCTTTTTGACGGGCTTCGTCTTGATCGGCGAATTCTGTTGTTGGATCGGTTTCACCTATTTCCATCCGGATAGTCGAGTCTATCTCATCTCGCATCTTTTGGCCCTGCTACTCCCGTATTTGATCCTGATTTGCATGGCCGCGATTGCATCGGCCACGCTCCAAATGCTGGGCCGCTTCGAAATACCGGCCATGATTCCACCGATTTTGAGCATCATCTGGCTCTTCGGCATCCTGGTCGCCGCTCCCTACTTTTCAGACGATCCCACGGATCAGTGTTACCTGTTGACGATCTGTATCCTCATCGCGGGTGTGATCCAGTTTTTCATTCACTTTCCGATTTTGCGCGCATACGGCTTCCGGTTCGATTTCCGCCCTCGATTGGTTCGCCCGGAAGTCGCCGAAGTATTCCGTGGTTTTTTTCCGCAACTGTTCAGTTTAATGTCACTGCAATTGAACATTCTCGCGGCCAGCGGCGTTGCGTGGCTCTTTTCGGGGCCGCCGGACCAAATCGTTGCCTGGCTCGGTGATTTCGTCCACTATCCGCTTCGGCCCGGCGCGGCGTCAGCCATTTACTACAGCGAGCGACTCTACGAATTTCCGCAAGGACTGATCGGCCTGGCCTTGGCAACGGCAATCTATCCGCTTTTAGCCCAACATGCCGCGAGAAAGAATTTCAAGTCGCTCGGCGAGGATTTAACCCTGGGGCTTCGTATTCAATTTGTCTTTTCCATTCCCGCCGGAATCGGTTTGATGCTCTTTTCAGAGAAACTGGCTCACCTGCTTTTCCAGCGAGGCGCTTTCACCCCGTCCGACATGGCCCGCACGGCGGATATGATTTTCTGGTTCGGCACCGGCGTTTGGGCCTTCTGCGCTTTACCCATCCTTATCCGAGCCTTTTACGTCCTCGGTGACACTCGCACGCCCTTTCGCGTCGGCGTGCTCTGTTGCCTACTGAATATTGTTTTCGCCCTTGCTTTCATCTGGCCTTTCGGCGAAGAAGGGCTTGCCATCGCGGCCAGTCTCGCCGCGGGAGTCCAATCGCTTCTGCTCCTTGGCTTGTTCGTACTTCGACATGGTCACATTAATCACCGCGGCATTCTCGTCAGCATTTTCCGGGCCGGCATCGCCTCGGGGCTCATGGCGATTTGTGTTCTGACCGTCATGTCGACCATTCCCGGCCAGGATTCCGTTTCCGACATCATCCACCTGATCCTCGGCGGCAGTGTGGGGATTTTCGTTTTTCTTTTCGTGCACCGTTTCCTGGGTGGCCGAGAACTTGGCATTTTAGTTCGGGGACGCCTTCGAAAAACCTCGCCGGGCAAACCGAATTCTCGCCGGCGTTCTTGATTCTCTCCAAAATCGCCCATTTTCTCTTGAAACGAATTTCGCGATTCGCTATTCTTCGGCGTCTTTCCCTAAATGGAGCTTATAAAACGAGCCGGACATGAAACGCATCGCCGTTCCCGGACACTGTCCCGTTATACCGCTTGACCTATGAAAAAACAAACCATCCAAGCCTTTGTCCTCACACTGGCGTTATCCACCACCGGTTTTGTCGAACATCGCCTCTGGGCCGAAGATTTTACCGTCGCTTCGGGCCAGACCCGCGTTGTCAACAGCTTGGTCACACTCTCCACGGAGCAGTTTGACAACCTGGGAATCCTCCAGGTCAGCGGCACCGGCGAACTGAAAATCGGAACCGGCGTAACGAACCTGACTTCCCTTGGTGAGGACATTTCCGGCCTAAATCTCGGTTTGGTCCAAGTTGCGGGCAACATCGATGCCGAGCTGGACATTCGTTTTCACCAAGGTTCCACGATCACCGGCGAAGTTACCTCGACAAAAGCGGTTGTCTTCGACGGTGGCTCTACGATTTCCGGGAGCATTCATGCCGAGAGCGTCGTTTTTTCCGGCTGGCCTCTCAATGCCGCCGATGACACCGAGGCAACGACAACCTATGTCGACCTGAGCGGAGGCGCCGAGCTTGACGTCAAAACGATTTTGGTCAACGGCATCGTCGAAATCACCACAGCCGACGACGGCGCCGGTGGTACGGAAAAATTCGTCGTCGACAATTTAATCCTCGGGGTTTCCGGTTCCAAGCTGACCGTTTCCGGCGACCTCGAAGTTACCGGAAATTATACGGGATACGCTTCGACGACCATTTTCTGCGAGCCCGACGGATACGACGGCGGAGCGGGAACGATCATCCTCCGGGGCGGCGGCGCCGCCGTCGACGGAGTCAACAACTACATTGAACAGACAAAAATTTACGCGGCGAACCTGCAAGTCGAAAAATCCACCCTGTTCGTCAATACTTTCTCTTCCTATGGTGACGTCACCGTTGCCGGAGTCGGGTCCACGGCCCGGGCCAAAAAAGGTCTGTCTATCGACGGAAAACTCGTCGTCGAAGAAGGGGCCACGCTCCAACTCGATGGTTCGAGCACCGACAACATGTTTTACAGCTCGTACACGTATAAATATTTCAACGGAGCCTTTTATGACGGTTTCACGTTGCAAAACGGGGCGACTCTGAAGGCGACGACCGATGCCGAGTCCCTGGCTTTGTCCATCGGAAACACTTCGTACATCGGGGAACAGTCCGATGCCCCCGTTCCATCTTTGGCTTTGCTCAAGGGCCGGCACATGACGATCACCGGTGTCGATTCCGTGGGGAAAATGGCCCTTCAAAGTCTTTATAACCGAGGCGAAATCGTCACCTCGGGAACCCTTGAATTAAACGCGGTCGAACTGACCGTTACAGGCTCCGGAACACTGGAGACAAACGCCTTGAAATTGGCCAACAGCAGCGTTTTGACCCTTCACGCCAGCGACAGCCTGAGTTTCGTCGGTACGACGCCGACCGTCTCCATCGGAACCAGTTCAAAAATCGATGCCACGGGACGACAGTTGGATTTCACCGGCGTTGCGGTGACCAACGCCAACACGAGCGGCGGGATCGTCGCCCAGTCGCTTGTGTTCGGTTCCGGCGGTTCACTGGCCGGGGCTGGTAAAACTTTGGCAAACACGGCTTTTGGCAGCGGTTCCACGGCCATTCTCACTTCGGCGGGCAACATGGATTTCGGCGATAAAGAGGTTCGTTTTGCCGATGGTTCGACGATCCAGCTCACGATCAATTCCACGGTCGGAATGGTCAAAACGACCGGAAAAGTCGCCACGGAAGGCACTCTGACGCTGAAAATCACGGACACTTCCGTTTATAGCGGCCGGACAAAAACCTTTGAAATCATCCAGGGCGGCGAAGGTTCGACCTTCAATGCCGAACTTGTCTTGGCCAACTCGCTCTTTTTTACGCTGTCCGACTGGGGCAGCGCTACCGGCAAGGAAAACTCGCTTTTAGTCGAGATCGTCAAAGTCGCCGACCTGGTTGATTTTGCCAGTTCGCACAATCAGCGGAATCTGGCCAACATGATCGACATCTATCTCAACAACGGCGGGGCGCACGAGGTCCAGGAAAGCCTGTTCGGCGGTGTCATGGGAAGTAGTACCGACTCCAGCTATCGTCACGCTTTGGACAGCGTTTCCGGAGTGTCTCGCGAAAACGCCGTCCTGTTCGCACTTTCATCGCCGTGGAGGATTCCCTTGGATAACATCGGATTCAAGCGGCTTCCTTTGCGAATGAATGACGGCTCCCGACTGGCCCGGTCGGATTCGAATGACATCTTTCTGGGGCAAGTCCGGAAATTTTCACCGACCTGGAAAAAAGAAGAACCGAAAGTCGCGGCCGTCCCATCTCGAAAACAAACGGCCACGCGGAAGACCGGCTACGGTACGCCCCACGATTTATGGTTTGACACCTTTTATCACTACTCAAAAATCGATTCCGATGGCAACGCTCCCGGCGGCGAAGGGCATCGCGGCGGATTTTACGGCGGTTTCGGACTGCCGTCGCCCTCCCAGGAATCCGTGGTCGGGTTGTCCGTCGGTTACACAACTTCCCGTTATAAACAGTGGGCCGATAAAACGGACATCAGCGATGTACAAGTCGGCCTTTACGGCGGAACCAATCTGCTCAACCGCAATTTGCAGCTTCGGGCCTACATCGGTTTCGGCTTCCAGGATTATTCGATGGAGCGGAACGTCCAGCTCGACGGTTATCTGCCGCTTCCCGTTTCCGGCGATACCGAGGGAATGTCTCTGGCCGCGGCGCTCTATCTTCTGCGGCCGGTCGATGTTTCCGAACGATTGATGATCAAGGGTCTGTTCGGCATTGATACGGAAACCATCCGACAGGACGGTTTCACGGAAACCGGAACCGCCGCCGCGCTGTTGCGTTACGACAAGGTCAGTCTTTCACGGACGATGCTCCGCTTCGGACTGTTGAGTAATTACGCTTTCGAACGAAGCGATCTTTACGGCCGATTTCTGCTCGGCGTCAAGGTGGCCGGTGACGAGACGGCCTATTCTTTGCACCGTTTCGTTTACACGCCCGGCTCCGAATTCGGCATCGACAGCGTCAACTTGAAGAGTGTGGCAGTCGATGTCGGGTTCGGCGGGAACTTCGCCCTGAACCAGCAGAGAACAACGTCCTTGTTTGTCGATTACAACACAAACTTTACGTCGAACACAAACTCCCACGCCGTTTCATTGGGTTTCCTCTGGCAGCGATGATACTTTGCGACAATGGACTTTCCTGTTTTGTACAATCGTCCCGATCTCCCATTTCGCGTGAAATTCGCTGAAAAAGATTGACATTTCCCGGAATCGATGGGTACAATATGGAAAACATGTGAATTGTTTTGCTGTTGAATCATGTTCAGATGAGGCGCAGATGCCGGAGATGAACTCCCATACCATGCAGATAGATCAATCCGGCGACATCTGGACGGCTCGTTCTCCGGCCAAATTGAACCTGTTTTTTGAAGTGTTCGGAAAGAGACCCGACGGGTTTCACGATGTCGCTTCGCTGGCGATGCCGATCGAACTGTCGGATACGCTGACAATGAAGGCGACGTCCGGGAGCGACATTCGACTTTACTGCGAAGGCGGTGGAAACGACCTGCCCACGGATTCCCGCAACTTGGTTGTTCGGGCCTTGGAGCTATTGCGTCAGGAAACCGGCCATACAGGGGGAGCCGAGGTTCGATTGACCAAACGAATTCCCTGCCAGGCAGGACTCGGCGGCGGTTCCGGTAACGCTGCGGCGGCGCTGATTTTGGCCCGCCGGGCTTGGGTGCTCGATTGTACCGATGCCGAACTGTCCCGCCTGTCGGCACGAATCGGCAGCGATGGTCCGCTGTTTGTCCATCCGGGAGCCAGCCTCGGGCATGGACGCGGCGAAGATCTGGTCTCACTGAAAACCATCCGGCGGCTCCACTTCGTACTCATGAAGCCGCCGGAAGGACTTTCGACGGCGCATGTTTTTTCCCGTTGCATGGAAACGCACGACGGCCGAAACCGCGATCCGCGGGACTTGGTTCAAGCCCTGAAGACCGGTTCATTGGACGGCATTGCCAAAAACCTGTTCAACCGCCTTGAAACGCCGGCCCGGCTCATCTGGCCGCGTTTCGACGAAATCCATCGCGAAATGCGGAGGCTCGATTGTTTGGCCGTCCGAATGAGCGGCAGTGGAACCGCCTTTTACGGACTTTGCCGCAGCGCCCGGCACGCCGGTCGCATCGCCACGCTGCTACGTAACCGACTGGGCCAAGGCAACTTTGTTTATGCGACTGCCGGACGATGACCCGATTCGGGCCACGACGGCGAAAGGAGAGTCTATCGTGGAAATTACGGAAGTTCGAATCAAGTTGATGGAAGAGCCCGGCGAACGGCTTCGCGCTTTTTGTTCGATCACTTTCGATAACAGCTTTGTCGTTCGGGACTTAAAAATCATCGATGGCGTGAACGGGCCCTTCGTGGCCATGCCGAGTCGGAAGCTCACGATGCACTGTCCGCGTTGCCGGTGCAAAAACCACCTCAAAGCGGCCTATTGCAACCAATGCGGTCTGAAACTCGAAGACGCTTCGGCACGCAACGATTCCCACCGTGACGAGTCGGGTCGGAACAAGCTTTACGCCGATATTGCCCACCCGATCAATTCCGCCTGCCGGGAAATGATCCAGCAGCGTGTTGTCCATGCCTTCGAGGAAGAGCTCGAAAAATCGAAACTGCCGGGCTACGTTTCCGCTTATGAAGATTTCGGTGAGGAATCCACGGCGGGCTATTCCGGCGACGGCCCCCATTTCTCCCTGCCGAAAGTCGAAGCCGATAAAGGCTCGGTCCCCCATTTCGAGGCGAAAAAAGACGACATCCCAAACAAAGAAAAACCCTTCGGCACCGGAATTTTCAGCGACGCCGAATAAGTACCCGCCTTGAACACCCTCCCCCCCGCATTGAACCTCACCTTGAACCCTATTCTTGTCCGGGAAACCCGCCGAATGGTCCGCAGCCGCTTGATCGTTCTGGCGATCAATCTCTACCTGCTCGTCCTGTTGGGCTTTCTGGGCTTATCCTTGTTTCGGTACTTCGAACTGGGATGCCCGGAGAATTATGGCTACGAAATCTTTCACGGCGTCATTTACATCGCCGGTGGGGCGACCTTGCTTGCCACCGTGGGCCAAATCGCACTGGGCGTTTCCACGGACCGCATGAACGACGATCTGCTTTTTGTCAGTTCGCTCACACCGGGCAAAAATATCCGTGGTCGCCTCGCCTGCTGTTTTTTCACGTCCCTGCTCTTTTACAGCATTTCCGCGCCCTTTTTGAGCATCGCCTACCTGTTCCGGGGCGTCGACATTTGGATGTTCGCTTATTATCTGCCGCTTCATTTTCTGGGCATCCAAATCGCCTCGCTCTTGGCCATTGCCGTTTTTTCCGCCGTGAGAAGCTGGCCGCAATTCCTGTTCTATACACTGCTTTTCGTATCGTTGTTTTGTGGTGTGGCCCTTCTTTTGTACGGTTCCTTGGATATCATTCGCCAGGCTAATCACGGTTTGACGGTCCCCGGTGCCCGAACGTTTTCCGGCGTCGTTTGGCCGCAGGTCGGTTTCGGTTGCACCATTCTTTTGACAACGATCATTTTCACCACGCTCACGTCATACCTCTTCGCCCGCTGCAATTTCAGCCTCCCATCGACAAACCGCATGGCTCCCGTGCGTCGCTGGCTTTCCCTGTTTTTTATCCTGACGTTCATAATCGCCTGTGTGCTGACCTTACTTGGACGCGGACGTTACCATTACTTTTATCACATCCCCTATCTTGTCCTCTGGATATTTCTAGTCACTGCAATCCTTTCGGCCATGCTCGTTTTAACGGTCTGCGAACGGGAAACCTGGGAAGGTCGGCTTCGACGGTCGATTCCCAAGTCGCTCCGACGTCGCCTTCTGGCTTTCTCCCATTTCACGGGCGCGGTCAACGGTCTCTTCTGGGTTTTCCTTTGGACCTTTGTCTTGCTCATCGGTTCATCCGTGCTCACCCTCGCCGGCATGGCATGGAACTCTGAGGCCGTGTTCGCAATGCCCGTTGTTTTCCAATGCCTGATCTTCCTGATGCTGATCTTCAACTACAGCATGACGGCTTTTTTTCTGTGGAAGATTCTGCTACGACGTTGGGTGCCGCGTGAAATGATCTGGACGCTCACCCTGGCACTGATTACCCTCGGTACGGTCGTTCCATTGCTTTTGACGCTTGACGCCAACGTGGGAAGGAACGGCTTCGATCCGAACAATCCGCTCCTGGCCCCGAGTCCCCTGGTTCTTTTCGACTCCGGTGGTTCCGGTATGTTCCAGGTCGTCTTCGCCGTAACCTGGTTCAGTTCGATTATGCTCCTAGGCTACCCTTGGCTGAGAGCCCGATTCATTGATTTCACGCCGAACGGGCCGTCCAATGACGAGTCGGGGGCAATATCCCCGGATGCGAGCAACATTTCACCGTGAGCGGGAAGAAAACGGAATAATAGTATCGACAAAGTAAGTTACGGCCCATGATCGAGTAAAATCCCCACGCATCTTTGCTTTTCCGTTCTCAGCTGTTATTATGGGTTCCGGTGTCTGCGTCGCTCGACTAAACAATCCCTTGATTTCCAATGCGTCTTTTACCCGGTCCGGATTCCTTCAACCCACTCCTGGTCCGCGAAATGCGACGCATGGTCCGCAGCCGCCTGGTTGTTTGGGCGATCGTCCTCTATCAACTCGCCCTGGTCGCCTTCACGACTCACTCATGCATTAATTACATGACCGGCTTCTCCGACCGGGAAACCTATGGACGTGAAATGCTTGTTCCCCTGGCTCTGAGCGGTTCGGCATTCACGCTCCTGGTCGTCGTCCTGCACACGGTTTTCCGCGTTGTCGACGACCGCTGCCGCCAAGACATGGCCTTTTACACGACTCTCACGCCGGGACGGAATCTCCGGGGTCGACTCGCCTGCGGCTTCCTCATTTCGCTGCTCTTCCTCTGCATGACGATGCCGTGTTTGTGCGTGACCTATCTTTTTCGCGGCGTGGACCCCTGGGTCTATTTCGCCGTTTTACCTGTCCCGCTCCTGGTCGTTTTCCTGTTCAATTTACTCGCCCTGGCCGTCTTCTCGGCCGTCCGTCATCCACAGCAAATCCCGTTTTACGCCTTCTTGTTCCTCGGCATTCTCGCCCTCATCGGCTGGGGCGGTCAATTGATCTGGCTGATCATTCAAAGCGCCCTCTCAACTTGGCGCTGGTACTCAAGCTATCCGCACCACTCTTATTGGAAAATTCTCGAAACAGAAATCCTGCGCGGCATCCTCGTTTTCTTCGCTCTTATTTTCGTTCCGATCACTTCCTGGTTTGTCGCCCGATGCAATTTGAGCCCGTTTGCGTCAAATCGCATGAGACCCCTGCGATCCTGGTTCACGGGGTTCCTGCTTTTTACGCTCCTGTTCGCCGTAGTCGAATCGTTGCTCCATGACGTGATTTTTCCGGGAAGCTGGTATCGAAACGCCGAAGTTCAGTTTCTCCTCGAAGCCTGGGTTCGCTTTGTCGCCTTTCTCTTGTCCGCGATGCTCCTTTTCGCCGTTTGCGAGCGGGACACATGGGAAGGCCGGGTGCGGAGGTCCATCCCGAAATCGCGTTTACGCCGTTTGCTCGTTTTCCCCTTCTACACCGGCAGCATCAACGCCCTGGTCTGGGTTTTCCTCTGGACTTTTTTTTGCTGCGTCGCCTTTTCGATCATGCTCATTCGCGATGAAATCTTTGCCGTCAAAAAGAGTTCGGACTTCACGTCGTTCCGCATGTTCCAGCATATGGTTTTCCTGACGTTGATTTTCGACTACAGCATGACAGCCTATTTTCTGTGGCGAAAAATCCTGCACCGCCTGATTGCCAAGGAAATGATCTGGACGCTTACCCTGGGCTTGATCGCAACCTCTTCCACGTTGGGCTTCATCTTGGCGATGATTTTTCAGACCGGCCCGTTTGAAATTAAAAACAGCCTTGTCCATGCGGGCAATCCCTTCTTTGTGCTGTATGACGATTATTTCGACATTTTCCAGTGCATCCTGGCATTCCTCTGGTTCGTGACGATCATGCTCTCCGGTTACCCCTGGCTGAAATCCCGCTTTCTCGATTTCACGCCCAAGGAGCCGGCCAACAACGAATCCGGGACGGTCTCTCCGGATACGGACGACGCCTGCTCCGCAAACGAGATGAACTCCGAATAAACGCGCAGGCAAAGCAAACGGCGACCTGTGATCGCGGAAAATCTCCGCGCGTCTTTGCTTTTCGGCTTTCCACTGTTATTATATGACGTTTGCGGATCTTGATTTACGATCACCGATGTCTGCGTCCCTCGGTTAAACAAAGGGTTTTTCATGTTTCGAATGCGTCTTTTACCTGGTCCCGATTCTTTCAATCCGATCCTGGTCCGCGAGGTCCGGCAGATGGTCCGTAGCCGCTGGATTTTCATCGCCATGCAACTTTACCTGCTCGCGTTGGTCGGATTCGCGTTTTTTCCCGTTGCCGAGTACCTCATCGGGCTTCCCACCGAAGAGTGCGGCCAGATGCTCTGCGCAATCACCTTCGGCGTCATGTTCACCGCCTCGTTGACGGCCGTGACCGTTCACACCGTCTGGCGGCTCGTCTTTGACCGGGTCCACGAAGATCTCTCCTTTTGCAGCACGCTCACACCCGGCCGGCATGTCCGGGGCCGACTTGCCTGCGGTTTTATCATCTCCCTGCTCTTCTTCAGCATGGCGGCTCCCAATCTGGCCGCATCGTACCTCTTCCGCGGTGTCGACATCTGGATTTACTTCCTCGTCCCGCCGGTCATGTTCCTGGCCATTCAAATCATCAACCTGGTGGTCCTCGCCGCTTTTGCGCCGGTGCGCACGCCCTTGCAGTTTCTTTTCTACGGCATGCTCGCCTGCGGAATCGCCATGGCCGGTTGTGGAATCATGGTCCTTTGCGGGGAAACTTTCGGTGGAGACATTATCGAATTCTGGTGGGACACGTTTTCCCCCGCCCCGCTGAATTTCCTGATCATGGTCGTTTTACCGCTGGCCGTGCTCGCGGGATTCTTCCTGGTAATGCTTGCCGGAATTTATCGCACGAATAAAAAAACACCTCAAGACCGAACGTTTTCGGCCCGCTGTTTTCGCTGCGCTGTCACCGCCGGAATTTACGCGACCGTGTACGTCATTCTCGTCATGCTGGTCTTGATGTTGTTCCAGTCCGCCGGAATCCCCACCTGGGAAACCATCTTCGCCGCCCATGGTTTGCTCGGTTTCATCGGAGCCCACATGGGCGAGATTTCCATAAGCCTTGCCGCATTGATCCTTGTCGCGATCATTATCCCCGTCACGGCCTATCTTTTCGCCCGGTGCAGTTTGAGCCCCTTTTCGGCCAACCGCATGCGTTCGATCCGCATTTGGATGACCTTTGTAATGATCCTGTCGTTTCCGACCATGCTCTTCTTCACACTCATCTTGGAATATAGCACGTTTTATCATTATCATGGATACCGTTATCGTCTTTTCGATCCCTACGCCGCCTGGGTACCCACAATGGTCGGCATCCTCTCGACCATGCTCATTCTGGCCGTGTGCGAGCGGGAAACCTGGGAGGGCCGTGTGCGTCGTGACATTCCGAAACCGCTCTTCAGCCGGGCTCTCGTATTCCCCTTTTACACCGGCAGCATCAACGGCCTCGCCTGGGTTTTCCTGGCCACGTTTCTCCTGATCGCCGTGGTTTCGATTTCCATGATGTTCACGACTAATGGAAGCCTTGAAGAGGTAATGTGGCCTTTCGCTTTCATGATTCTGCAAATGTACGTTTTCAATTGCAGCATGGCCGCCTTCGGACTTTGGAAACTCGTTCTGTCCCGGTGGATTCCCCGCGATATGATCTGGGCCGTCACCGTGGCCCTGTTCTTCGGGCTTTATATGGGAACCGTGATTCTCCTTGAACCGGTTTTGCGTGTTGACGGCATGGTGATCGCTTTCATCCTTGTCGGCATCGTAATCGTCTGGTTCCTGCTGACATTCCTGTTCAGCTATCCGTGGTTGCGAGGCCGATTCCTGGATTTCACGCCGGTGCTCGAAGAAGACGGGGAAGAAACGTCGTAACTTCTTGTTTTCCCCGATCATATGCGATATATTGGATCGAAGTTTATCGAATGACGAGCTTCTTTCCCTATTAAATCATCATGCGACCTCCCTTCGTACTTGCCCTGCTATTGTGTCTCCCGGTTTTTTCACTCGATGCCGCCGAGACGTATCAACCCACAACGGATTTCAAAGCCGACTGGATCACCGTCGACCATCTCCCGCCGGGCCAGAGCGACCGTGAAGGGACTGTGATTTCCAATCTCTGGCTCTGCTTCCGCAAGGGATTCACCGTAGCCGCGGTGCCCGAAAAAGCGCCGGCCCGGATCGCCTGCGACTCGAAATACTGGCTCTACGTCAACGGAAAACTCGTCGTTTTCGAAGGCCAACTCAAACGCGGTCCCACGCCCCGGGATACCTATTTCGACATCGTCGATCTGGCCCCTCATCTCAAGCCGGGTCGAAACCAAGTCGCCGTTTTGATGTGGTTCTTCGGTAAAGACGGTTTTTCGCACAAAAACAGCGGCGTACCGGGATTCCTCTTCGACCTGCAAACCGAAGGGTTCGAACTCCTGACCGATGCGACATGGAAAACCCACCTTTACACGAAACTGCCGGACAACGACGAGGCTTGGAAAGAGAACCGCTACACTCCTTACGAGCGGGTCACGGCCGATCCGCTGCCGAATTACCGGCTGCCCGAATCGAATATCCGTTATGATGCCCGATTCGAATTCAAAAGCGATTGGACGGCCGCCGAATTCTTCGACGGTGACTGGCTTACACCGAAGGTCGTCGGCAAACCGCCCGTGACACCTTGGCACGATCTTTACGAACGGCCCATCCCGCAATGGAAGGATTACGGCGTTTCGGATTATGTGAATCAAGCGGAAATTCCCGCCGTATCGGACGGAACACCCGTCGTTTGCAAGCTGCCGTATAATGCCCAGGTGACGCCGATTCTGGAAATCGACGCCCCCGAAGGATATGTCGTCGACATCCGCACCGACAATTACCTCGGCGGCGGCGAATATAACGTCCGCTCTGAATACGTTACGAAGAAAGGTGTGCAGCGCTACGAATCGCTCGGCTGGATGAGCGGGCACAACGTCGTTTACACCATGCCCCCGGGAGTGAAAATTTTGTCGCTGCAATATCGGGAAACCGGTTACGACACGGAGTTCGCCGGGTCGTTCGAATGTGACGATCCCTTCTTCAACGAGCTTTGGAAGAAATCCGCGCGGACGCTTTATATCACGATGCGAGACACCTACTTCGATTGCCCCGACCGGGAGCGGGCCCAGTGGTGGGGGGACGCCGTGAACGAACTGGGCGAAGCGTTTTACGCCTTGGATCCGAAATCGGCCCTTCTCGCACGAAAAGGCATGTACGAACTGATGTGGTGGCAAAAACCCGATGGCGTGATCTTCTCGCCGATCCCCGCCGGCAACTGGGATCGCGAACTGCCGATGCAAATGCTCGCCTCGATCGGCCCCTACGGCTTCGGCCTCTGGTGGAAAACGACCGGCGACACCGAACCTCGCCGGGTCATGTATCCCCGAATGAAAAAGTACATGGATCTTTTCGAATTCGGCGACGACGGATTGATCAAACACCGCACCGGTGCTTGGGATTGGGGCGACTGGGGCGACAATATCGATCTCCGTGTGCTGACGAATTGCTGGTATCACATGGCTTTGCTGACAACCAAATGGGCAGCTTTCGATGCTCTGGATAAAAGTGATGAAAAACTTTTGCAGGACTATTCTTTCAATCGAGATGAATTCATGCAAAAAAGAAAAAAGATCCAGGAAAACTTTGACAAGGTTTTCTGGAACGGAAAAGAATACCGTGACCCGGCTTACAAAGGCAAGACTGACGACCGAGCCAACGCCATGGCTGTAATAGCCGGGCTCGCCAAAGAAGAAAACTATCCGGCTATTCGAGATGTCTTGCTCCGAGAAAAATATGCCAGTCCGTACATGGAAAAATACGTTCTTGAGGCGTTGTTCAAAATGGGTTACGAAGACGACGCCTTTGCCCGAATGAAAGAACGCTTCACAAAAATGGTCGAACACGAACATACCACGCTTTGGGAAGGTTGGGGCATCGGTTCCGAAGGGTACGGAGGTGGAACGATCAACCACGCATGGTCCGGCGGCGGACTGACCATGCTTTCACAATATGCGGCGGGTGTTGATCTTCTGGCAAATAAAGACCGGCCGGACGACGGTAATGACATGTATGTTACCATTGACCCGCAAATCGGTCCATTGAAATGGATCAAATCGAAAACACCAACGCCGTGCGGTGACATTCTCGTGGATATCAAACGTGAAGGGAAATTGTTCTCGTTGACCGTAACAATTCCTGAAAAAATGGCGGGAACAATACTCATCAGCAAGAAATATGGCACAAAACTTAAAACGTTCCCCAAAGAGGCCGGTCTTGCGGAGCATGATCATTTTTTCAATTTAACGGTTCCCGCTGGCACTTGGACCTTCGAAACGATTGAAAAAGAATAACACATAAAGGAAAACACCATGAAATTCAACGCCGATCTCGTACGCCGGGAACTTCTCCGGCTTGTCGCCCAGCCGAAATATTCACCGCAGAAGCCCAAGAAATTCCTGGCACTCCTGGGGCTCGAACCCGAAGACGGTAAGGCGCTTCGTAAATTGGTCAAGGAAATGGTCTTGCGGGGAGAAATCGCGTACGGAAAAGATCATCATTTGCTTCCGATCGATCAACCCGCTAAAATCGTAGCGCAACAGCCCGAGCAAAAGAAGTCTCAACAAAAGGCTCGTGGACGCGCCGTGGAGAAATCACCGGAAAACAATCTCGTCACCGGCCGATTCCAACGCCGCCCTTCCGGCATCGGCTTCGTCCGGCCCCGATACGCCGCGGACGAAGATGCTCCCGTGTATGACATTTTCATCCCTGCCCACTGGACCCGGGACGCCGCGTCCGGTGACACGGTCGCCGTGGAAATCATGGAACGCCGCCCCCGGGACGACTACGGAAAGTCGACCCGGAGCCGAAAAAACCGGCGTCAAGAGGAGCAGACCGAAGAACGGGGCCCGCGCGGCCGGGTCGTGGAAATCCTGGAGCGGGCTTCGAATCGCTTCGTCGGTTCCTACGTCGTCGAAGGCGGTTGGGGGTACATCCAAGTCGACGGTTCCCTGTTCAAGCAAAAGATTCCGATCGGCGACGCATCGGCCACTTCGGCCCGCGTAGGCGATAAGATCGTCGTGGAAATGGTCAAATTTCCGACACCGCACAACGACGGCGAAGCGGTCATCGTCGAAGTGCTCGGAGCCCACGGCGTGCCAGGACTCGACACGCTGCTCATTCTCCGCCAATTCGATTTGCCGGATCATTTTGAAGAGTCGACCCTTGCCGCCGCGGCCAACGAGGTCAAGAAGTTTTTCAAGCAATTCCCCGACGATTCCGCGAACACGCCCGACGAAAAAGCCGGTGTTACGAAAAATCTCGCGAAAATGGGTCGGGCCGATTTGACCGACGCTCTCATCATCACGATCGATCCCGCGGACGCCCGGGATTTCGACGATGCCGTTTCACTCGAACGACTTGACGGCGGCGGTTACCGCCTCGGCGTTCACATTGCCGATGTGACGCACTTTGTTGCAAAAAATTCGCCCATCGACCGTGAGGCAACCGATCGGGCCACGAGCGTTTACCTGCCCGACAGGGTGGTTCCCATGTTGCCGGAGGTTCTTTCAAACGCTTTGGCGTCTCTCCAGCCGGGGAAAATCCGTTTCACAAAATCAGTCTTCATGGTCTTCAATCCCGAAGGAGTACGCACGCACACGGAAATTTGCCGATCGGCCATCCAAAGCACGCAGCGATTCAATTATACCGAAGTTCAAGACTTCTACGACAACCCGCAAACGGGCAAAGCCTGGAAACCCGGGGTCCGGGAACTTTTGACGAATCTGCACGAAATCATGCGGGTCCTCCGAAAAAAACGGTTCGATCGCGGCGCTCTCGAAATGGATATTCCGGAGACGAAAATTGAACTCGACGACGATGGAGCCGTGGTCGGGGCGCACGTATATCCCTACTATGACTCGAACCGGGTCATCGAAGAATGCATGCTCGCTGCCAACGAGGCCGTGGCCGACTTCATCGCCGCCAAGGAAATTCCGTTCATCCGCCGGATTCACAGCGGACCTTCGCTACGGAAATTACGGAGTTTTACCGAGTTCATCAGGTCATTGGAAATCGCCGACCTGGACGCCGAAGACCTCTACCAGGACCGCTCCACGATCCAGCGGCTTTTGGATACCGTCCGGGGGACTTCGCAGGAATACGCCGTGAATTTCTCGTTGCTCCGCTCGATGCAGAAAGCGGTTTACTCGGCCGAACCCGAGGGGCATTACGCTTTGGCATCAAGTTGCTACACGCATTTCACGTCACCCATTCGCCGGTACCCCGACTTGGCTGTTCATCGGTTATTGGACGAAATTCTCGACGGTAAAACGCCAAAACCTGAACTCCGGGAACTGGTTCTCCTGGCCGAACATTGCAGCGACCGCGAACAGCGTGCCACGGACGCCGAACGGGAATTGGTCAAACTCAAGCTGATCGATTACATGAGCAAGCACATCGGCGACCGCATCGAGGCGATGGTCACGACGGTCGAACAGTTCGGAGTTTTCGTCATGGGCACGAAGATCCCCGCCGAGGGTTTGATCCGGGTCGAAGCCTTGAACGACGATTTCTACCGCTTCGAACGCAACGCGAAAGTGCTCGTCGGCCAGCGCAACGACAATATGCTACGTATCGGCGACCGACTC
>JBEBTM010000010.1:0-25503 GCA_040393745.1 Thermogutta terrifontis
TCGTCGACGATCCCGGGACCGTCAACAAGGTCGTGGATATGATGGCCGACAAACCGATTTTCATTGCCGACGGACATCATCGATACGAAACGGCCTGCAATTACCGGCAACAGGTTGACGACATGGGGCTTCTCACAAGCACGCATCCGGCCAATTACGTTTTGATGGTTTGCATTGCGATGGAAGATTCCGGTTTGATCGTCATGCCGACACACCGACTCTTCTCGGGACTACCGAATTTGACCAGCGGCGAACTCAAGGAAAAACTCGGCGAATGTTTCGCGATTGAAGAAGTGGGTGCCGGATCGGACGATGCGCAAAAGGTGTGGCAGCGTATTGAAAAAGAGAACCGCCAAGACGCCATCGGACTTTACACGCCCAAGGACGGTAAGTGGCTGCTCACGACGATCACGCCGGAAGGCCGTGAGAAAATGGCGGCCATATCCTCGGATCACCATCCCGAATGGCAGGAGCTTGGTGTGAGTCTGCTGCACCGGCTGATCGTGGAAAAACTGCTCGATTCCAAAGACCACCCGAAGCCGACCTATGTGCATCTGGTCGAGGAAGTCGTGAGCGAACTGAAAAAAGGCGGTTACCAACTTGCCGCCTTGGTCATGCCTGCCACGGTGGGACATATCAAATCGCTCAGTCTGCTCGGCGACCGGATGCCAGCCAAAAGCACGTATTTCTATCCGAAGCTCATCGCGGGGTTTGTGTTCAATCCGCTGGAGTAAGATCGGTGCAATCGTTATAATTCATTCGACCGACATTCGGTTTTCCGGATGCCGGTTTTCTTTTTCGTTACGTCTTGAAATTCAGTTGACTTTCTGACGATAGAGCGCTACAGTATCGAGTGTAGAGGGGTCTGCACGCAATCGATTCTCGATTGACGCTGCCGCGGCTTAAACGCAAGCGGATGGGAGATATGACGACGCTGAATACGGGGTATTACTACGGAAATGCGCGGTACGCCGGTTTGACCGGCGGTTCCGTGGCCGGCTCGGTGTCCGTCAAGGCCCGCAATACCAGTGTCGCGGCTTCCGTGGTGGATACCGTAGCCCTCTCCAACGGTACCCCGGCCCAGCGGTCAACGTATTCCCCGTCGGTCGTCGCGACAAACGTCGTTTCCCAAAATGTCGCGAGCAACGCCGGCACAGCGGCTCAATCATCCGGCGAAACGGATTCCCAGGGCATTTTCTCGACCGGGAATCTTAGTCTTTCCGATAATTTCGCAAACCTGAGCCGCCTCCTGGGACTTTCCGGCGCGGCAACGGATTTATCGTCTTTCATCAAGGAACTGGACGAATCCATCGCCGACGAACAGGCGTGGCTCCAAAGCGAAGTCGACGGATTGCTCAAAAAAGCCGGGCTTAGCGAAGAGACGAAAAAGATCACGTTCGCCGAAGACGCCGAGGGAAACATCGTCGTATTGGGTAATCTCCGGGCCGACAAAAAGAAAGAGCTTGAAAGACTGGTCAATGGTAATACGGAATTGGTCGAACGCATGAAAACGCAGAAGGCCAAGATGGAAATCGCCGCCGAGGTCCGATTTTCCGTACAGGGAGGCGAGGACTCGGCTTCGATCATAAAGAAGATTGCGAATCCGGGCGAACAGACCAGCGATCTCGCCTCGGATTCCCTTGCCGCGGCGCGGTCGCACTTGATCGATACGTTCCTGAAAGACAACACCGGCGCCTCGTTGAGCCAGGTGGCGACGAAACAGGATGCCGAGACGGGCGAAGCCCGCGTCCTACTCCGGGACGCCGAAGGCCGGGCGATCGACAACGGGGCCTTTCAATCGCTCTTGGGCGGGTTTCCGGCACTGAAGAACGAGCTGATCCGCCATGCAAAAACTTCGAACGAAAAATCGGTAACCGATATGACGCCGCGGGCGATCGGTGTGGGGGAAGCGGCGGTGAGCAGCGGATCCGGCGATGTTCGAGCTCTGATGACATTCAAACGCGGCGAACTCACTGAAGCGGAAAACGAAGAATCGGCCCTCACGGAAGAAGATTTCAAAAACTGGGCTCAGAAGGTTCGCGGTTATCTGACCCGGGAAGAGGGGGCCGTCTCGATTTACAATCGGGACTTTGCCAATCACGATCCCGACTTGGAAATCGTGGACTTTTCAGTCCGGGTCGACAGTAACGGCAATGTCCAGATTGAAAACGTGATTACTCGGGGCGGCGATGAAAAAGACAACTTTCGGGCCCAGGGAATGCTCAACAAAATGGCCGACGAGGAATTTCTCAAAGAAGCCACGGCATTTGGCGAAGCCTTATTCAACTACCACGACGATGAACATGGGGACGTAGCGGAATTCAAACATTTTGCGGTAATCGGCAACAGCGGCGGTCATGGGGTCAATTATCAAATCTACTCGCCCGAAGCCGACAAGACCGCCCTGAAGGAGCTTGAAAGCATTGCCGATGAAGCCGCGGCGGCATTGACATCGCTGTTCGGTTCGTCCGGCGTGGAGTCACCGTTCCAAATTCATTGGGACGGCGAGCAGCTTACGCTCCTGGACGGATTGGGGCTGCTTTCGGACATGGAAACGAAAAAGATCGGAGGAATTCTCAAAACGCTCAACGAACGGCTCGTTTCGGATGATCCGCTGAATGATTCGTTATTCGATGATAAACTGTCTCTCGAAATGGCCGAGGTGCTTGACAAACTCTTCCAGCTCAAGGAAACGCGGGATAAAATCCACGATCCGACTCTGAAAAATCTCGGTGTGACCTTTACGGTGAATGGCCGCTGACGGTATAATCGTGAACGGTGTCGTGAGTACGCCGACGTCCAGGGCGTTGGGTAGAACGAGGTCGTTTTCGAAAGCGCGTGAGGCATGTTGTCATTTTGGCGTTCAATTTGGTATCACCGCCAGATCAATCTGGCGGTTCTCTTGGGTGTGGTGTGCGCGGCGGCGGTGCTTACGGGAGCTCTCCTGGTCGGCGATTCCATGCGGGGCAGTCTCCGGGCCTTGACTTTGGACCGCTTGGGTCGGATCGATGTCGCGCTGCAAAGCACGGGATTCTTTACGCCGCCGCAAGAGTCGGTTCAACCCGCGATTCTGCCGCCATGGAAGTCGGTTCGGCCCGCGATTCTACTGCCTGCCGCGATTGAGGCGAACGAAAGAATTGTTGCCCTGGAACTTTTGGGGAAGCCCATTGACGAGAACACTCCGGAAATCATTCTCAACGAAGCCGCCGCCGATCGCTTGGGTGTGAAGCCGGGTGAAACGGTTTCGTTGCGGCTCAATTCCCTGCAAAGCATCCCACCGGAGAGTTCGCTGGGACGGCGCAGCGATTTGATTCTCCGGGCTCGCCTGCCGGTCCGGCGGATCATTCCAAATACCGGTGACGGGCGTTTTTCCATGAAAGCCGATCAGCAAGCGCAACCGCTGGGGATCGTGCCGCTCGACTGGCTTCAAAAACGGCTGGACGTTCCGGGTAAGGTCAATACGGTTTTTTTCGAAACGGAAAATCCTGAAACGGTTTCCTCGCCGGAGCAGATTGCCGAACTTCGCCGTTCGTTGACGCCGTCGTTCGGCGATCTGGGAATCACGGTCCAGTGGAAGGGCGACCGGGCCTATGTCAAATCGGAGCGGATGCTCTTCACAAAACCGCAGGCCGAGGAAATCCGGCGGGTCTTTCCCGATGCCCGACCGGGATTGCTTTACCTGACAACGTCGATCAAAGCCGTGAAAAACGGACGCGAGGTCCCCTATTCGACGGTTTTTACCTGTAATGAGACGGAAATCGTGTCCCAAGATATTCCAGACCCACCTCCCAAACTTTCTCATGGGATCGTTTTGAACCGCTGGACCGCGGACGATTTACGGGTCGAAATCGATGATGAAATCGAGCTGACCTGGTTCGAACCCGAGGACGCGACAAAATCCCGGTCTCAAGTATTCCGACTCAAAAAGATCGTACCCATGACCGGACTCGGGGCCGACCCGAATTTGGTGCCCGAGGTCAAAGGTTTCACCGATGAAGCCGCGATTGCCGATTGGGACCCGCCCTTTCCGTTCGACGCCAAGAAAATTCGGGCCATCGACGAAGATTATTGGGACAAATACAAGGCGGCCCCCAAGGCGTTCGTATCGCTGGACCTGGGCCGACAGCTTTGGGAGAGCCGGTTCGGCGATGTGACGACATTCATCCTGGACGATGGACGGAAGATCACGGATAAGGGTAAGAACGAATTGAATGCCTCCGTGTTCGGCATGAATTTTGTTCCGGTCAAGGCGTTGGGACTTGCGGCTTCGGCGGGGGCCACGCCGTTTTCGGTGCTGTTTCTTTCGTTCAGCTTCTTCATCATCGCCTCGGCTTTAATGCTCGTTTTGATGCTCTTCCGGCTTTCGGTCGAGATGAAGGCGAAGCAAATCGGGATCCGCCTCGCGGTCGGCTGGACGTCCCGGCAAGTTGCCCGGTTGCTTTTGGTCGAGGGTTTATTCATTGCCACGGCGGGCTCGCTGTTCGGTGTCGGGCTCGGCGTACTTTATGCCCGGGTCATGGTTTACGGCCTGACAACCTGGTGGGTCGGCGCGGTGACGACCCCGTTTTTGACGCTCCATATCGCGCCGCTCAGCCTGCTCCTCGGTTTCCTCGGCGGAATCGGCATGGCGGGGCTCACGATTCTTTGGGCCACCCGAAACATTGCCCGGGTACCCGTCAAAACCTTGCTTGCAGGCGATTTCAAGGTTTCACGGAAGGTCGTGGAGCCGGAAAAATCCAAGAAAGCCAAGCAGGATAAGATGTCTTTCTTTGGCCTGATCGAAAACCGAAATCCGATCGCCGTAATCCTTTTCTCTTTGGTTTTTACAAGCAGTTGCTCGCTTCTTTTGGCTCAGGGTGTTTTAAGCTTTTTCTTTGTGGGTCTGTCGGTTCTTATTACCGGATTGGCGATCATCAGCCTGTATTTCGACTGTTATGAACATGGAAAGACGCCGCTGATTTCGCTGTTTGCTTTCGGCAATTTCAATGTGGTTCGGAACAGAGGTCGGAGCATGTTGTTCGTGGGGTTGGTCGCTTCGACCGTGTTTTTGGTGCTCACGATTTCGGCGTTCCGGCTCGATCCCGAGGGTCGGGAAACGCGCGCGCATAGTCGCGGCGATGGTTTTTTCCAGTTCATCGCCGAGACGGCTTTTCCGGTGTATCACGACATCGACTCCTCGGCCGGACGGGACGAACTTGCCATTCAAGACGAGCAGAAACGGTATCTTACCGAGCATGGCGTCGAGGTGGTTTCCTTCCGGGTTCACGGTGGCGACAATGCAGGTTGCCTGAATTTGTACCAGTCGGCAAGTCCCCGAATTCTCGGCGTGCCTTGGAAAACCCTTGCCGAGCGAGACGACCAGCGGAGTCATACCGGGGCTTTTGCGTTTGCCAAACCGAACAAACGGCGCAAACACACCCAGGCGTCCAACTGGACCTTGCTGAACCGCCCGGCGAGCGTGGATCCCGATGGTGTGCCGCGTGTACCCGTCTTCCTCGACGCCAACACGGCCATGTACTCGCTGCATCTTTATGGGGGGCTCGGCGACGTTTACGAGCGGGTCGACCCCCAGGGCGGTCGGTTACGCTGCGAAGTGGTCGGGCTACTCCAAAATTCGGTTCTCCAGGGCGACATCTTGATCGGCGAGGAAAACTTCCAAAAGCTCTTTCCCGAATCCGGCGGGTATCGGTTCTTCCTGTTCGACTTCAACCGCCGCAAGAGCGCCCAACCAACGAACATCGCGGACGAAAAAGCCGTAAAAATCTATTACGATCTTCTCGGCGATTACGGTTTCCAGGGTGAAACCACGGCGGACCGACTTCGAAAATTGTTCGCGGTGCAGAATACCTATCTTTCGACCTTCCAGAGTCTTGGTGGCATCGGGCTCCTGCTCGGAGTTTTCGGGCTGGCAGTCATTCAGGCCCGAAACGTGTTCGAACGCCGCCGGGAATTGGCCCTGCTCCAAGCGGTTGGATTTTCCAAGAGCAGGATCATGCTTTTGCTCCTGTACGAGAGTTTTTCACTGCTACTTAAAGGGCTCGGTCTTGCACTGCTCGCTTCGCTGTTCGCTTTGGCCCCGTTCCTTTTCGGGTTGGCCAATCAACAGGCCAGCCCTATAGCCGTGGTAATCCAGTTCGTCTGGCTCATTGGCGGCATGTTCCTCATCGGCCTCGTTTCCAACTTCACCACGGCAGGCGGCGTATTGAAAATCCCAGTGGCCAGAGATCTGGCGGAAGAAAGATGAACAAGTGGACAATACCCGTCTAAACTGTTCAAATCCGTCGATTAAGTAAAAAAATATCGATAATGTTTTCCCCAAACTTCTTGACAGTATTTTTTTCTCGATAATAATATCCCTAGGTTCTCGGATGTTCTCCGTTAGCACGTTCGGGAAGCTGCCAACCCCGCCGGAAAGGACGCTTACATGATCTCATGTCGCCGTTCTCGTCCTGTTTCCTTGAACCACCCAACCTGTCTGCTTTACGGAGTTTCCTATGAGTGCTGACGTTTCCAATGTCTCCGGTACAACGCGCAAGTTTGACCGGGTCGTCGAAATCCTTGAAGAAAACGGGCGTAATCCGGCCCGATTGATCCCGATCCTCCAACAGGTTCAGGATTTCTACCGCTACCTGCCCGAAGAGGTTTTAACGTTCATCGCGACATCGCTGGACCTGCCACCGGCCGATGTCTATGGTGTCGCCACGTTCTACGCTCACTTCACACTGGTTCCGAAGGGCAAGCATTCTTTCCGTCTCTGCGACGGCACCGCCTGCCATGTTCGTGGGTCGGAGCATATTCTCAACGCCCTATGGAAAGAGCTGAAACTTTCCGCCGAAAAGCATACGACCGAAGACATGCTCATCACCGTTGAAACGGTCTCCTGCCTGGGCGCCTGTGGTTTGGCACCGGTCTTGGTCGTCGACGAAAAAGTTTACGGTACGGTCACTCCCGAACAAGCCGTGGCTCTGGTTAAGGAAATCAAAGCCGGCGAAGAAAATGGGTAACATGAATTTGGGTAACATGAACTAAAGAACGGGAGAAGACTCCTTCCTGCCTATTTGCGAATAACTCTACACTTACACTCCACATACTGCCATGTCCGACCCCAAAGCACTCCTCCAGCATTGCACTGAAGAATTCAACAATGCCATGAAAGGCGCGACGCGCCGCATCGTTATTTGCGCCGGTACCGGTTGCGTTGCGAACGGTTCGATGGACGTTTTTCACGCCCTTGAAGAAAAAATCAAGGCCGCCGGTATCGATATCAAAGTTTTGCTCGATTACGAAGACGCCAAGACCCCCGATAAAACGGAATTTCATCGCCTCTCGAAAAGCGGCTGCCAAGGGTTCTGCCAGATGGGCCCGCTGGTCACGATCGAGCCCGATGACGTCATGTATACCGGCGTCAAGGTTGCCGATGTCGACGAAATTGTTGAAAAAACGATCAAGAACCACGAAATCGTCGAGCGGCTCCTGTACGTCGACCGGCATGACAAAAACCGCAAATGCAAGAGCCAGCATGATATTCCGTTCTACAAACAGCAGACGCGGATCGTCCTCAAGCCCTGCGGCGTGTTCGAGCCGGAAGATATTTACGAATACATCGCCAACCAAGGCTACGAAGCGGCCCGCAAAGCGTGGTGCGACATGACGCCGGAAACGGTTTGCGAAGAAGTCAAAGTTTCCGGGCTTCGCGGTCGGGGTGGCGGTGGGTTCCCCACGGGCCGGAAGTGGGAATTCGCCCTGAAGGAAAAAAGCGACGTGAAGTACGTCATTTGCAACGCCGACGAAGGCGACCCGGGTGCGTTCATGGACCGTAGCGTCATGGAAGGTAACCCGCACTGTGTGATCGAAGGCATGATGATCGCCGCCCGCGGCATCGGTGCCACCGAGGGTTACATTTACGTTCGGCTCGAATATCCGTTGGCCGTTCAGCGTGTCCGGAAAGCCGTGGCCGATGCCGAAAAGCTCGGACTGCTCGGCAACAACGTCTTTGGAACCGGCCGAGCGTTCAACCTGCATGTCATGGAAGGCGCAGGCGCCTTCGTTTGCGGTGAGGAAACGGCCTTGATGGAATCCATCGAAGGGCGACGGGGGATGCCGAAACCGAAGCCGCCGTTTCCGGCCCAGAGCGGACTCTGGGGCAAACCGACGATTATCAACAACGTCGAAACACTCGCATCGGTACCGTATATTATCCTCAGCGGTGCCAAGGAATATCGCAAAGTCGGTACCGAAAGCTCACCTGGCACAAAGACCTTTGCTCTCACGGGGCATGTCGTCAATACCGGTCTGATCGAAGTTCCGTTCGGGGCCACGCTCCGGCAGATTATCTTCGATGTCGGCGGCGGCGTGATCGACAGTACAGGTAAGATTTCCAACGATGCGTTCAAAGCGGTCCAGATCGGCGGTCCCTCGGGCGGATGCTTGACCGAAGAGCACCTCGATATGCCGCTCGACTTCGATTCGCTTCGAGGCGTGGGCGCGATGGTCGGTTCCGGCGGGCTCGTCGTGATGAACAAAGAAACCTGCATGGTCCAGATGGCCCGATTCTTCATGCAGTTCACACAAAACGAGTGTTGCGGAAAATGCTTGCTCTGCCGGGAAGGCACGAAACAGATGCTCGCCCTTTTGGACGATATCATCGCCGGTGAAGGCACCCAGGAAACCCTGGACATTCTCGACCAAGTGGCGACAACCGTCGCCAAGGGTTCGCTCTGTGCTCTTGGCAAGACGGCTCCGAACCCGGTATTATCGACGATTCGACATTTCCGCGAAGAACTGGATGCCCACGTCTTCCAGAAACGCTGTCCGGCAAGCCAATGCAAGAGCTTGGCCAAGCCGGAAATCCTGGCCGACAAGTGCATCGGTTGCACCGCGTGTGCCCGGAAATGTCCGGTCGGCGCGATCACGGGCGAACGCAAGCAAGTGCATGTTATCGATGTCGATAAGTGCATCAAGTGTGGCGAATGTGCAAGGGCCTGCAAGTTCGGCGCGGTTGTCGGCGTGTAAGTCCGGTAACAATCGACTTAAAAAAGCGGAGATGGCAGTCTCCGCTTTTTTTATGCGCCCATCTGTTTTATAATGAAGGGTTCGTTCGTAAAACGTAAGAGATAACCTTTTTGGATGAAGATAAACAATGATGATTCGAGTCATTTTGTTAGTTTTGTTTTTTGGAACTTTTCCGGCGGTTCTTCCCGCTACGGAAACGGATTACCTGGAGTTACGCAGCCGGGCTGCACGGCAGGTTTTGGCTGAATATGCCGCTTTAGTCGAAAAAGAGTGGGGGCAGTCCGAGGAACCGTTTCGCCAATGGATCGAAGCTCGGCCCGAACTTCTCGAAGAATACCTCACGGCACTCGAACCCGACAGAGATGACTTTGCCGCCTCGTTGGCCCTGATGCGGCGTCTTTGCACCGATCACCCCGAAGCTGTTGACATTTATCCCGAACTGGCCATTGCCATGGCCGTGGTGTGGGACCAGCCCGACTCACCCGGTTTTGCCGGGGATAGCCGAAGTCAGTTCCAAGCGTTTCCACCGCCGGGAATGGCCACGGCAATGGATGTTTTTCGTTTTTACACGGCCAAGGATCATCCCGCGGCCGAGCATTTGAAAAAATTACACTGGGAATTCCTCGTGTACGTCGTGAGCAACAAACGCTCTGCCGATGAGCGAAACTGGGTCATGGAGCATTATAAGCTCGAACCGACCACGCCGGGCAAGGCATATATGGACGTTCCCTACAACATGGCGGAACTGAAAGGCGGCCAACCCGCACTGACAGGGAAGCCTTATACGTTTGCGAATATCAGGAAATACGGTGGCGTCTGTACCGCACAGGCGGATTTTGCTTTGCCGGTCAGTCGAACGTTGGGCATCCCGGCGTTTTATGGCGGGGCGGGTTTTCCCCGGTACATCGGCGGCCACTCTTGGATCATGTGGCTGGACATCCGAAATATCGAGGAAGGCAAAGTCGTTTGCGAGTTTCGGGAAGAAGGACGCGGCGACCGTCATTACGTCGCGGGGTATTCAAGTCCGCAGACGGGCCTTTTGGAAACGGATGAAAATCTCAAGTGGCGTTTCAGACGAGCCGGTGAAAATATTCGCGGCTTTCGGCAGTCGAAGCTCATGATGCGGCATTATTCGATGTCCGCCAAGGAAAAAGCCCGGGAGTTGTATGAGGAAATCGATTTTCTCCTTTCGGTGCAAAAGCTCTGTCCGGGCCGATTGGATGTATGGCAGTCCGTGGCCGAACTGGGCCGCTCCCGGCGGTTCCGCGCGGCGGATCGCGAAAGACTCCAGGATTTGGCACGGCTGATGCGTGAGGATCTGGCCGACTTCCCGAACGAATTGCCTGGATTGACGATGACGCTACTGAGCTTTCCTGAAATCGAAACCGATTTTTGGACAGGTGACCGCTGGCGGGTTTTTGAACCGCTGCTGAACATGCTCGAAGCCCATCGGCGTCCGGACTTGCATATCACCGCGGCGATCAACTTCAACCGGCTCCGGCTGGAACCCTTGCGGGCCAAGATGAGTCAACGCGGTCCGAGTGATCTTTGGTTCCGACACCAGACCGAACGGGAGGACAGGCAGATGATGGTAGGTGCGGTGGTGATGCTACAACATCTGGCGTGCCTGTATGCCGGCGAGACCAGCCTGTTGGATCGCGTGTTCGACGAAATGGAATCGATCACCGGGATTCCCGGCATGGCCGCCGAAGGGGGGCTCGACCAGTTTTATTCGGACTATGCGAAGACGGTTGAAAATGAACTTAGCGGGCATTTGCCCAAGGATTACCGTCAGGATTTGTATCGCCGGTTCCAGCGGTATTTCGAAAAATACGGTGCTCCGGACCGGGCCGATGAGATGCGGAAGCTGATCGAAGGAATGAAAGACTGAAAGCACACGACACGGGGCCGCAATCAAAGAAGTTGGCGTCGAGTCAATAATTGAGGCCGATGTCTTCGAAGAACGTGGGCCAGGCCCTGCGGACGCAATCGGCGCTGTCGATCAGGACGCCTTCGATCCGCAAACCGATCAGTCCCAGCGCCATGGCCAATCGGGCATCGCCCTCGGTTTCGATCATTGCCGGGTTCAGTTTCTTTCGCGGGACGATCAGGAATCCGTCTTCGAACTCGTTGATGTTTGCGCCGAACTTGCGTAGTTCGCTAAAGAGTTTCGGCAACCGCTCCGGTTCCCTGCGGCGAATGTGGCCGATATTCGAAACGCGCGACGGCGATGTCGCAAACATCGCGCAAACGGCCAAGAGCGGAATCGAATCGGTCATGTCGAACATATCTACGGAAATGCCGCGGAGCAGTGAGCGTTCCGGTTTGGCGACAATGACCGAATTATCGCCGAAGGAAACGTTACAGCCCATCCGCCGTAGGCAGTGAATGAATTCGAGCTCCTTTTGGATGCTATTGCTGTTAAGATTCTTCACCGCGACTTTTCCCCCGGCGATCGCGGCGGCGGCAAAGGCAAAATTGGCCAGCGAGGCATCGGGCTCAACAACGTAGGTTCTCGGCTGATACCGGACGCCCTGATCGAAATGAAACGTGGTGCCCCGTGAAAAGAGCAGGTTTTCGTCGCTGTCCAGCCCGACTTCCGCGCGAACGCCGAAAGCTTCCATAACGTCAAGCGTCATCGAGACGTAAGGATCGCAATTCAATTGGTTAACGATATGCAACGCCACGGGGCAGTTCCGGGCCATCAAGGGGGCCGCAAGCAGAACCGCGCAGACGTATTGGCTCGAAATGGTTCCCGTCATAGCGGCGTACCGGCGATTGCCGCCGGACATTTCGGAGTTGATTCCGTATCGGCATGACGAGGGACTTACACCTTCCCGAAAGGCAACGCCGTCGATCAAAAGGGGCAACGCATCAAAGGCGTTCTCGCTTTGGACGTCGGCCCCGAGTTGATTCAGGGCAAAGATCAGGTCGCCCATGGGAAACTGCTGCACCCGACGATCGCCGTTGATTCGATACAGGCCGCGCGAAAAGGCGAGCATGGCCGCAAGTAAATTGGCCGTGAGTGCGCTGTTCTCAACGTCTATGTATTCCTCGTCGACGGGAAAGACGCCGTTGAGACCGTCGATTTCAATGCGGCCCTGTTTGGAATCCTGGCGAACTTTGAGCCCGATCTGACGGAGGGAATTAACCATAATCTGGAGATCGTCGGAAATGAACGAACCCTCCAGAACGGTGGTCCCCTCGGTCTGGGCGGCGCAAATCAGGGCACGCTTGGCAATGCTCTGGGAACTGGGCGGCGTGAGTACGGCGTCAATGGGCATGGCGGTTTCTCGAGTTGGCTTAAACAAGGGTCAGCGATCGGCGGCTACACAAGATGTTTCACGGGAAACATCTCCGGATTATTTCGGAAATGATGGCAGGACCGCCGGAAGCTTTCCGGGGCCGATGGCAAATTCGAAGGCATCGACCCTTTCGATCTTCAAACCGAAATACAATTGCTTGGCGTCATATTGGATTCGGACCGCCTGATTCTCCGTGTAGTTACCGATAATCTCGTCTTCGCCGTCCTCATCCGTGAGAGTGTAGGTGATGATGAAACTCTTGACGACACCGCCGATCGGGTCGCCGAAAAGAGCGTTGCCGGCCTCAAAGCCGAGCATGTCGTTCGATTGCAGCTTCTTGACCTGGTCGGTAACGTCGATCCATTTGCCTTCGGCACCGTATTCGGCCAAGAGGATATCGAGCTTTTTTCGAGAAGGCGGTGCGACAAAGGTTGCGTCGCCCCTCCAAACGAGTGCGGTTTTTTCCTTGTTGCCGAAAAGAACCTGGTTATCCGTGACCGTCGCAGTGGGTATATGCCGCTCGGAAGGAAACCGAATGCCGATGGAAATCGTACCGTCCTTGAGAAGCGGCGATTCGATGCGATGGACGATAACGCCGGTTTCCGGGTTGCCGTCGAACAGGAGTCTGACCGGTTGATCTTTGTAGCGAAACTCGAAGCCATTTTTGAGCGTTTTGAAGTCGGTTCTCTCATTCTCAGTGATCGGTGTTCCGTCTTTCTTGAGGATGGCGACTTCAGAAATCTCAGCGACTTTTTGGGCTGAGAGCGCCGAAGCAAAGACACAGCAGAGGCAACAGGCCAAGACAGGAATGACGAGTCGTTTCATGATCTATTGTGTGGCAAAGGGATTGAGCGGAAAACGGGACGGGGTATTATACCAGAAACGGGGACGGAATTGCAAGTTGTCGCTACCGCCGAACCTTTTCGAGCTGTTTGTCGAGCCGGGTTGCGGAAACTTTGGTTGCCGTGCCAAGGCGCTGGGCAAAGAGAGAAACGCGATATTCTTCAAGCATCCAGCGGAATATTTCCAGCTCGGGGTCCGTGAGTCCTGCTCCCCGATGTAATTCGAGCAGGTCCGTGTACTGCTCCCAATATCGGGCAAGCTCCTCGGTCGCGGTTCGGTCCGCTGAATCACCGCCGGATTTGAGTTTTTCGAACCGGAGCGGGATCGCTTTGAAATAGCGGGGGAATTCCCGGAGTTGTCCCCAAGGCGTTTCCAGCAAAAAAGCGGGGACGACGAGCCGTTTGAGATGCTCCTTCGCATCCCGCCAAGCGGCTTCAGTCCGGTTCGATTTATTCTGCTCAATGGCCAACCGCGCTTGGTGGAACGCTTCGAGGAGCGGGCCGATCAGCTTCGTCACATCCTGCACCGCCACACCGAGTCGAGCTTTAGCCTTTTCGATCCGGTCGGTGTATTGCTCCGCGGTCCGGGGCAGGGGCCATTCCTCGATCTGGAGAGCCCGGGCGGCCATCAAGCGGGCAACATCGCGGCCGAAGTCGAATTCCAAAAGCGGTTGGGCGTAAATCCGAAGCCGGTCGGCCTGTGGGAGCCATTGGACCTGGGTGCGAATGTCCTTCCGGGCCACACCGTGGAACAGTTCGGTCACGGCCCGCCGGGTTTCCCGAACGGCTTTGTCCAGCGAATCGGCCAGGGTGAGATTGCATGAAACCGAATCGTCAACGGTTTGGAGGAACAGCATCGGAAATGCTTTGATCCGCAGGCCGCCGCGGTCCAGGTCAATGGACTCGGGCAGTTCTCCGAAATCCCAGTCGGTCAGACCGATCCGGTTCCATCGCGGGTCGGCCCCGGCAACGGTTTCCGCCGCCTTCACGCCAAAATCCTTCCGGAGTTCATCCAAATCCCGGCCCTCGCCCAGTGGGCTGCCGTCCTGATCGAGAACCCGGATGTTCATGCGAAGCTCGGCGGGAAGCTGCTCCGGGCTAAAATCGGCGGGAACGACGAGCCGGCCGATAAGTCGACTAACCAGCCGGGCAATCTGTTCTTCGAGACCGCCGCGTCCGAATTCGACCTGCTTGGCAAGCTCTCTCGCGGTGTCAGGTACGGGGACAATCTGCCGCCGGATTTCCTTGGGAAGCGATTTGAGCAACGCCGCGATCTTCTGCTCGACCAGGCCGGGAACCAACCAACCGAGCCGGGCCGGTTCCAACTGACGCAGCCCCTCCTTGGGAACGATCACGGTCAGCCCATCGTTTTCCTCGCCGGGTGCGAAACTGTATTCGATCTCAACCTGGCCACCCTCGGGCGTTTCGAGCCGATCCGGGAAACTCTGCAAAACCGCCTCCGGAATCTCTTCCGTGCAAAGATCGCTCAGCGTCATGAATAACGAACGGTCGGGATCGTTGCGGTCGCCGCCGGATTTGACGAACCTCTCCAGCGAGCGGCGGTCATAAACGTCCTCAGGAATCCGGTCCTGGTAGAATTCGTACCGGGCCGTTTCAGAGCGGACGATCTCGGGCCGACGAAGTTTGTCCTGGAGTTTCCGGGCTTCGTCGAGTAGCGTTTCATTGTACTCGAAAAATTCCAGGTTCGAGTCCATATCGCCGTCGACGAGAGCGTGCTGGATGAAAATGTCCCGGGCCGTGACCGGATCGATGGGGCCCAGATTGACCCGGCGTTTAGGAACGATAACGATTCCGAAGAGCGAAACCCGTTCGTAAGCGTGAACGTAACCGGTTTCCCGATTCCAATGCGGCTCCATGTAAACCCGCTTGATCAGGTGTCGGGCCATGGGTTCGATCCAGGCCGCGTCGATCTGGGCCACGGTGCGCAGGAATCGCCGCGTGGTTTCAACCCGTTCCGCAGCGACGATCCAGTGAGGCAATCCCTCGGGTTTCTCGGCGGTTTCCGGTTCCTGGCGGCCGCGTCCCGGATTCTTGCCGGGCTGCTTTTGGCTTCGCGACTTCTGGATACCGCTTCCGGGCCAGAGAACAAATTTGCTTCCCGCGCCGCCGCTCTGCCCGGCGGCTGTGTACTCGAACCGGTTATCGCGTTGGGCGATGCCGGACAGGTTGCCCGAAAGAATCGAACGGTGCAGCGGTTCGTAGAGAGCGTCGAAATTCTCTTTCCGAGGCCCGATTTTCATCTTGGCGTCATGGACGAATTGTTGAAGCTGGACGAAAATGTCGTTCCATTCTTTCATGCGGTTGAACGACAGGAAATGCTGCTGACAGGCTTTGCGAAGTCCGCTCCGGCTCGTTTTGTCCTTCAGATTCTGGTAGAAATCCCAAAGGTTCAGGTACCCGAAGAAGTCGCTTCGGGCGTCGAGATACTGGGCGTGGGCCATGTCGGCTTTCCCCTGATGCTCCTGGGGCCGCTCCCGGGGGTCCTGAATTTCCAACGCGGCGGCGATGATGAGCATTTCCCGAAGTACGCCGTTTTCCGCCGCAGCCAGGATCATCCGACCGATCCGCGGGTCCACGGGCAGTCGGCTCAGGCTCCAGCCGATGGGCGTCAGGTTCCGCTTTTCGTCAAGGGCTCCGATTTCGTAAAGCGTTTTATACCCATCGCTGATGGCCGCAATCCGGGGCGGGTCGATGAACGGGAACTTCTCGATCTCACCGAGACGGAGCGATTTCGTTTGCAAAATCACCGAGGCCAGATTGGTTCGCTGGATTTCCGGTGTGGTGTAGCGTTCCCGGCTCCGATAATCCTGTTCGGAAAAGAGCCGGATACAAACGCCGGACCCCACTCGACCGCAACGGCCCGCCCGCTGGTCGGCCGACGCTCGGGAAATCGCCTCAATGGGAAGCCGTTGCGTTCGGGATCGGGGCGAATACCGACAGATCCGCGCGGTTCCCGTGTCAATAACATACCGAATCCCCGGCACGGTCAGCGACGATTCGGCAACGTTCGTCGCGAGAACGATTTTCCGACGGCTGGAAATTTGGAAGACTTTCTGCTGCTCCTTCACCGGTAGCCGGGCATACAGCGGCAGGATTTCCGTTTGCCGACCTCGGCTGCCGGATGCCGCATCGTCGCCGGGAATCGGATGGCTCCGCAGCGCCTTGGCCGTTTCGAAAATGTCTCGTTCCGTGGGCAGGAAGATCAGCATGTCTCCGTGACCCGGCGTGCCCGACTTCGCCGCGTGACCGGCAAGCTCGTCCACCGCCGCCAAAATTGCCCGTTCTTCCAGGTCGGTTTCACGTGAAACAGCCTCCTCATCGTCAAATTCTTCCAAACTACGGTAAAGGATTTCAATGGGGTAAGCACGTCCGGAAACCTCGATGATCGGGACGGGCTTACCACGATTGATTCGTGGAGCCGTGAAATGTTCGGCGAAGCGTTTCGCGTCGATCGTGGCCGAGGTGATGATGAGCTTCAAGTCCGGCCGCTGGGGCAAGACCCGGCAGAGCATCCCGAGCAGGAAGTCGATGTTCAGCGAGCGTTCGTGGGCTTCGTCGATGATGAGCGTGTCGTATTGGCGAAAGAGTTTGTCCGACTGTGACTCGGCCAGCAGGATGCCGTCGGTCATGAGTTTGATCACGGAGTCGGGCGAAATCTTTTCGTCGAAGCGGACCTTGTATCCGACCGCCTGACCGAGCGGCGATTGGAGTTCGTCGGCGATGCGGGCGGCAATGGACCGTGCGGCGATACGCCGAGGCTGGGTGTGCCCGATCGTTCCGGCGATACCTCGTCCGAGTTCAAGGCAGATTTTCGGAAGCTGCGTGGACTTACCGGACCCGGTTTCGCCGCAGACGACGATGACCTGATTCTCACGGATGAGCCCGGCAATTTCCTCGCGCCGCTGAATGATGGGCAGTTCGATGTCGTACTGAAGCTGCACGGATCGGGCCAATCGCTGCCGTTTCTCCCGGTCGATCCGAGGGGGGGCCGGGCGTCTGTGGTTCTCTTTTTCTTGCATAGTGCAAAAAATGATACCCGAAATTCAAGAGTCCGCAACCGTTTCTATTTTTTGAAGCCGTTCGCGAATGAACAAGAATTGAAACAGAAAAAAGGAACGTAGCGAACTGACGGCGGTCGTTTCCATTCCGTCATTCCGCTACGCTCCATTTCGGCTTTATTTTTAAGCCATCAAGCGGTGTCGAATCACGCCTCCACCGGCACGGGCCCTGCGAGGAGCGCGTATTGATCAATGATCTGCGTGTTGCCCAGCTTGGCTTTTTCACAGTTCATCGTGACCACTGGAGCGTTTTGCGTGATGAACAATTCGGCAACCTTCTTCTTGCGGTTGGCGTAGTCCGAATCGCTCGACGTTGCCTGGCTGAGCAGGTAATGCCCGACGAGCACGTCAATGGCCGCATCGACGAGTTTCCGGGCAACCAGGTCGACATAAGCTCCGCTTTGCGTTTTGACGTATTCCACGGCCGATTGGATTTCCTCCCGGCCTTTGATCAAAACCGCATGGAGTGATTCGAGCTTCGGATCGGCGTAAACCTTCTTTTCAAATGAGTCGACGTAATTGGCGAAAACGCCGCTTGTGATGCCCTTGATGGCGGCGACGACCTGGAGTTGGCTCGTACCTTCATAAATAGTCGTAATTCGAGCATCACGAAGATACCGCTCCGAAGCGTAGTCCTTCATGTAACCGCTGCCGCCGAGTACCTGGATCGCATCAGTCGCCACGGTAATCGAACCTTCACTGCAATAATATTTACTCATGGGTGTGAGCATGGCGTTGAGCCGCTTCATGGTTCGGCTTCGCTGCTTGAGATCCCGCTTTTCGTCGGCCGAAAGCGAGTCGGAATTGCGTTCGAGCAAGCGATTCGTATTGTTTTCCAAGTCGCAAACACGCGCCGGTTCATAGGTGAGAGCCCGCATCGCTTCAATGCGAAGTCGCATGTTCGTGACCAGTTCGGCCACGGGGGCGAGCCGTTCAATCGGGGCGTTGAACTGTTCCCGGCTGTTCGCGTAAACCCGGGCCAGCCGATACGCCGCCTCGGAAACACCCAACGACTGGGCCGCGATGCCGAGTCGGGCTCCGTTCATCAACGCGAGGACATAGGTAATCAGCCCGCGTTGCCGTTCACCGATGAGCCGGGCCGGGGTGTTTTCGAACACCAATTCGCAAGTCGGACTTCCGTGAATGCCCAGCTTCTTTTCCAAGCACCGAACCTTCACCGCCGGTGAGCGTTCGCAGAGGAACAGGCTCAAACCACGACCATCTTTGATTTCGTGTTCGCTCCGGGCCAAAACGAGCAGAATTTCGGCGCAACCGTTCGTAATGAAGCGTTTGACACCATTGATCACCCAGCTTCCGTCTTCGAGTTGGTCGGCGCGGACCCGAACCGCCTGGAGGTCGCTTCCGGCATCGGGTTCGGTAAGAACCATGGCTCCCGTGACTTCGCCCGCACAGAATTTCGGCAACACTTCATCCTTGATTTCTTCCGAGGCAAAGGCGTAAATCGTATCGGCAATGCCTTGGAGGCCGAACATGTTCATGAACGAACAATCGCCCCGGGCGACGATTTCCGTGGCCATGGAGTAGATCAAGATCGGGCAATTGATCCCGCCGTATTTCCGGGGCACGGTAAATCCCATCATGTCGGCCTGAGTAAGCCGTTTGATGTTTTCACGAACCAATGGATTCAGCGTGACCGTGCCGTCGGCGTTGAGCGTATTTCCTTCCGCATCGACCTGTTCCGCGCTGGGGGCCAAGGTTTCGGCGGCAATTTCGCCCACGATGTCGAGAATTCGGCGGTAATTGTCAACTACGTCGTCGAGATCCTCGGGCACGAAATCGGCATCACCATTAGGCGTTTCCCGTTCTTGGATTTCCGCAATCTCCTTAAGATCGAAGTAATCAAAAAGGAATTGAATGTCTTGATTATCACTGAAATAATTGGGCATGGCTCGTCCTGGGGCAGGTTATCCTGCGGCTGGAGGATGTGACGAAAACGGTATATTCCCTCGAAAACGGCTTGAAATACTCGGAGGAAAGTGCCCATTATACCACAAAATCATGTCGGGCGTAGGCCCCCGAAGCACCGGATCGCTAAACCGACAAACCACGAAAATTCGCCTTGCAATCCCAGGTTTTTTTTGGGATAATTGTCGCAGACGGTCGCATTTTACCATTATTCCAGAGGCACGACGCCGCTTGACTTCAATGGAATGCCCCCCTCAAAAGATTCAATCATCACCGCCAAAAGGAGGAATGGGTGTCATGCAAAAAATGTCTCCTATCATTATGCGTAATCGAGTGGTCGGACTTCTTGTCCTGTCCATGATCCTGGCTTCCGTCGCCCCGGCGTTGGCTCAGCCTGGCAGGCGCCCGCCCGGTCCTCCGGGACCGCCGCCGGGACATCACCATCATGGCCCCAGCGATTTGGATAAAACACTTCGGGTCATCGGAGCCGTTGGTGCCGTTGCCGCGGCGGCCAACGGATATTCGCCCTATTCGTACTATCGGCGTCCGCAGCCGGTCGTCGTTGTGCCGCAGCCTCGCCCGACCGTGATCGTGGAGCGTCCCGTTGTGGTCGAACGACCCGTGATCGTCGAAAGAGAAGTCGTTGTCGAGAGGAAGCCCGAACTGTTGCCGACGGACCATTATTCGCCGAAACTGGGAGCCACGTTCGTTATCCAGAACATGAAGATCCCCGGCTACGTTTTCAAGGCGGCTCGATTGACTTCGAATCCGCTGCAAGGTTCGCCGCTGTACGATCTCGGCCTTGTCAAAGGCGATGTGATCACGCGTTTGGACAACAGTCCGGTCGATAACCTCGACGAGCTGGACCGACATGAAAAAAACACGCAGATTCGGTACATTAAAACGGGAACGACAAAAGTCCAACTCGCCCGTGTCTACATTCCAACCGACGCCGAATTGAACTCCGTGGAAGAGGAAATGATCTACGCACCCTGAAATACGGGGTGAATAAAGCATTCAATCGAAGTTGAACGTGTTGTAACCGTCCCAGGCTTTGTCGAGCCGCTGAAGCGCATCCTTGATTCCCCGGGAACGGAAGAGCATTCGGCCTTTCCCGGGTTCGTCCGGATCGGATTCCTCCCTTGCCGTGACGAGGAGCTCCTTTTCCCACAGTTTTCGGACGGCGTCGTCGACTTCGAAATCGAGGCGGTGTCCGAATCGCTCTTCAATCCACTTTTCGGCGGTTTCATCGATTTCTTCGAGCGTCATTTCCCGTCCCGCCATGAGGAGCGTGAAATAACCGAGCAGCGTCTCCTTGACTTCCTGTTCCTCGGCCGCGTCGACAAGCGTGGTCAGGGCGGCCTTATTATTGGACAGGTTTCGATAATACAGGCTGCTCGAAAAAACGTGCAAATATTTCGTCCGACTGTTCAGGAAGCTCATGATCCCCTTGAAGGCGGCTAAAAGCAGACCGCCGAGCACGATCGCGAACAGGATCGGCGAAAGTGTCACGGCAACGACCAGCTTGTAAACCGTCGTCGCCAGCGAACCCAACACGGTACCGCCGATCTTGATCCGATCGAAGAACGGCATGCCGAGCTTAACCTTCGGGGCGATGATCTTGATGTTCTCCACGGCAACGTCTTTGAACATCTTAATCATGATCTGCCCGCCGCATTCCCGCTTGAATCGGGCAACGACAAAGACCCGATTCAACGATGTCACGGGGCGGCTGTGATCCCAGAAGAAAAGGAACCGGCTTGTCTCCGTCCGGTGCCGGATGCCGCGATAGTAAACGTGAAACTCATCGAAATCGTCCGTATCGACATGGACGGAAAGTCCGCCGATCGGCTGGAGTTTCAAACATTCGAGAAGCTGCTCCGAGGTCAGTTCGAGATAGTTGCCGATGCGCAAGAGTTGACGAATCCCCGTGTAGAGCCGCAACCGGATTTCATGGAGCTCGTCTTCCGTATGAGTCGGTTCGCACAGGGTTTCTCGGTCCGGATCGAAGGGGATAAAGTCGTTCTTGACGTCCTCCAGGACCTCGCGAAATTCGTAATGAAAACGATCGGCCAGGAGCCGCTTCAAGGAACGAAAATGCCGCCGACGTTCTTCGTCAAACTGTTCTTCCTGAAGCATTCGCTCCAAAAGAACGTCGACCCGGAATGGAATAAAGTGCTCCCGGTTCTCCAGAAAATCCAGGTTCAAATCGGAAGCGGTTCGGGCCGTGAAGGGAATCCATCGCATAGCGTCCTGCAATCTGCTCTCCTGATCCGGGGGGGCCCAGGCGGAAAGCGTTTCATTCCGTGGAAATCGGCTTGGTCAGGTCGGTTAACAAATCCTCGATTCGCTGTTCTTCCTCTTCGGAAACATTACCGTCCAGTGTATCGGAGGATGCCCCCAATTGCAACGGAGGCAGGTCGAGCTCCATGGCGATTTCTTCCGGCGACTGAGTTTCCGTTTCGGCAATCGTGTCGTCGACCGGCGGCAGGGAATCCGTCGCCGAGGTTACATCGGGCAAGCCGGGCATGGTCGGAGGTTCGAGATCGGTTTCAGTTTCCGAAGATGTTCCCGGCAATTCATCCTCCAAAATATCGGCCAACTGCTCGCCGACGGTGTCTTCGACAACCGGCTCTTCCGCGATGGGTTCAATGGCTTCTTCGACGACCGGTTCTGCCGTAATGGGTTCAACGACTTCTTCGACAGCCGGTTCTGCCGCGATGGGTTCAATAGCTTCTTCGATGACCGTCTCTTCCGCGACGGGTTCAATGGCTTCTTCGACAACCGGAGCGTCCGTAACCGGCTCGACGATCGTTTCCGTCGCGGAAGCGTGATCCAGAATCTCTTGTGTTTTGTTCTTGTCGATGATCCCGATCTTCTGGGCCGTCTCCAGGAAACGCGAAACGACCTGGAACGCTTCGCCGAACATGCTGGTCAGCGTGTTGCAGAGATGTTCGTTTTCCTCCTGTTTCGCGGTCAGGTCGGCCCCTTCCGTCTTGGTTTCTGCGAGAATGGCGAGAACCTGTTCCAAACCTTGCCGAGCTGTCCCGATTTCTCCCCGAACCGCCTGACTTTCCTGGCTAAGCCGGGTAATGGTTTCACTCACGCCCGAAAGTTCTCGGTCCAGCTTCTCCAGCCGACCGATGAGGGGGGACCATTGTCCCAGGATTTCATTGACATGGTTTTCCGCGGCGGCAAGCTTATCGGCAATCGTGTTCATCGTAACCTCGAACCGGAAGAAGAAAATTGAACTATACTGGAAACGTTCGTCAAATGGGTCGGTTTTCAATCTCTGCTTGTCGCACCCACTCGGCAGAATCTTTTGGGAGAAAATAAGTTAAATGGCGAGTAGGAGCAACAAGCGATTGGCCGCAAGAATATTTTCCAGTCGCCTACTGATATCCCATAACGGCGAGAAAGACAAAGGGTGTCTGAAATAGTCCCCCCAGTCCATCCGTTCTAAGATATTCCACAAAACCGGGCCTGTCAAACGACTTGGCCCGGTTTGCGTACATTCCCTGGTTTTCGAATCGGTAAATTCGGTATAAGTATCGCCATCGTCATGGAGAACGCTTCAATCAAACATTCAGCCTCTACACTAACGTTTGGGGCAGATGAATGATGGAAGCCGACTTAACCGGCAACGATCTGCAGGAGCCGCAGTCGTTCGGGATTGATTTTTTTGTGGTCGGCCACGCATTCCTCCAACGGCGTGAGCGTCGGTTCGCCGCGGATTTGACCGGCCATTTTTCCCGTTTCACCATGAATCAGGGCGCTGACGGCGAAATTACCGAGCTCCGAAGCCAGAATACGATCCGCCGGGGTTGGCGAACCGCCTCGCATGACGTGCCCGAGAACCACGGTGCGACTGTCGAAGGGATTACCCTCCTTCTTGAGCGTTTCCTGAAGAGCCACGGCGCCGCCGCTCTCGTCTCCTTCGGCGACAATGGCGATCACGGAAGTTTTGCCCGCCTCTTTGATCTTTTTCAGCTTCTTCACCAGACGTTCCGGCCCTTCAACAACTTCCGGAATACAGGCGATTTCCGCTCCGGAAGCAATTGCCGTCGCCAACGCGATATCACCACAATGACGACCCATCACTTCGACGAAGAACATCATGTCATGGCTACCGGCCGTATCCCGCAATTTATCGACGGCGTCCACGGCCGTATGGACCGCGGTAGCAAAGCCGATGGTGAAATCCGTGCCGAGAAGGTCATTATCGATCGTGCCCGGCAACCCGATGATCTGGCCATCCCAGACTTTCGCAAGATCAATTGCCCCGCTGAGCGTCCCGTTGCCACCGATGGGTAAAAGGGCGTCAAAGCGATGCTTGCGGAGAATGTCCGCTACTTCCCGGACACCCTCGGGAGTTTGAAAACGTTTACATCGACTACTGTGAAGGATGGTTCCGCCTATTTTAGACAGTCCGGAAACGGAACGCATTCCCATGACGTTTGTTCCGTTTTCGTTGCGGTAAAACTCTTCGTCCAAAATGCCCTGATATCCATGCTGAATGCCGACAATCTCATCGCCGCAAGTCACTGCCGTCCGAACGATGGAACGAAGGCAGGCATTCATTCCCGGCGCATCGCCGCCACTGCAAAGAACTCCGATTCGCATGATGATTCAAGGGGAAAAGGATGGAAGATAAGAGAACTGCGGAAACAAAGACGCCGTAACGATTTTTGTTCGTTTTTTTCGCCTCTTCGTGTCCATTGAGGCTTAAATGTGTTAACGAAGTTGGACAATTTCGCTTCGGGCCGCCTGGAGACGTCGCCGGATCACCTGTGCGATGAGGCTCATCATCCGGAAGCCGAAAACCGTATCTCTTTCGCAAAGTGCACGCATCTTAACGCCGTCGAAAGCAAGGAGTTCCGCTTTTGCGCGACAGATGCCGATCGATGTCGTCCGGTGCGGTTGGACCAAAGCGGACCAGACCAGGTAATCGCCTTTCAAGCAGGTGTCCACGGTTTCCCGTTTGCCGTTTGGCATCATATACTGCACATCGACTTGGCCGGTATGGACGATGAACAACTGGGTCGATGCGTCATGTTCACGATAGATGATTTCGCCGGTTTCATATGTTTTTGTTTCGCAAATCGAAGCGAGTTCCGAAAGAGTTGCTTCCGAAACGCCGCTCATTCCCAAATATTCCTTGACCTTTTCCAATGTCGCTTTCATATTTTTTTTCGGTAAATAGAGGTGATTTTGGTTAATAACGTTACAGAAGATCGGCACATATTGAGAAAATCTAATAATTCATAAGAGTGATATTATGTTATCCGATTCTGAAATTGTCAATATCAGGAATCCTGGCTCCTTTCAGCGAAAATCTAGCGTAAGACCCGAATGATTTCGTCCAAATCGTTGGTGACCGAAATGGGTTGATTGGCAAACTCAGCCGTCTTTACACCACGTCGACCGAGGACTTCCTCGAAAAATGTGGCCGAAGTGCCGTGGTAAGCAACGGTTGCGTTGGGATCCTTGAGTTGATGTCCGGTCAAAATGCACACGACCCGATCGTCCGGACCGATCACACCCTCTCCGACCAACTTCCTGGCTCCGGCCACACTGGCCGCACTGGCAGGTTCACAGCCCAGTCCACCGGCACCGACCTGGGCCTTGGCGTCCAGGATTTCCTGTTCCGTGACCTCACGAACCACGCCTTTGCAGAAATCCAGAGCCCGTAAGCACTTGGAAAGATTCACAGGCCGATTGATCTCGATCGCGCTGGCAATCGTCGACGCTTTCCGATTTTCAGCGTCCATTTGCTGGAAGAACCTAGCCGTCAAAGACTTATCGTAATTTCCACCATTCCATCGCAGGTTTTCCTGTTCGTAAAGTCGGTACAGCGTGTTCGCGCCAGCCGCATTGATGATCGCCAGTCGAGGAACTTTATCGATGAGGCCAAGCCGATGAAGTTCGATGAACGCCTTGCCGAAACT
This sequence comes from Thermogutta terrifontis, assembly GCA_040393745.1. Taxonomy (GTDB): domain Bacteria; phylum Planctomycetota; class Planctomycetia; order Pirellulales; family Thermoguttaceae; genus WRKP01. Next base: position 25,113 of record JBEBTM010000010.1, read on the forward strand.
GCTCGAATTGCCGAGATTGCCTCCGGGAACGACAATCCAGTCGGGAACTTCCCACCGCAGGGCTTCGAGCACCCGAAACATGATCGTCTTCTGTCCTTCGAGCCGAAACGGGTTGACACTGTTTACAAGATAAATGCCGAGCTGTTTGGAAACTTCGCGCACCCGAGCCATGGCATCGTCGAAGTCGCCTTGAATCTGGATCGTCTTCGCGCCATAATCCAATGCTTGCGAAAGCTTTCCAAAAGCAATCTTACCGGAACCGATAAAGATGACCGATTGCATCAGGTTCGTGCAGGCGGAATAAACGGCCAGCGACGCACTCGTGTTGCCGGTCGAAGCGCAGGCGGCCTGTTTAGCTCCGACCATGGCCCCGTGAGTGAAGGCGGCGGTC
>JBEBTM010000011.1:0-24757 GCA_040393745.1 Thermogutta terrifontis
AGAGTGGTAAGCCCAAGAAGCGACGGACGGCGACGGATGGGCCGAATTCAACGGCGTGTTCCCCGGCGTTTACGCTCTGGGCGAAGGCAGCGAGTCTCTGCTCGAACGTGACCGAATGATGGAACAGGGCGGTGACCAGGGGTTGGACGATGAAGAAGATGAGGAGGAATATGATGTAAAAGAGCCGGAATTCGCCAGGTCCGGTTTCGGCTCACGTTATGATTTGAAAATCGACGTCGAATATGACGGGCAGGAATTCATTTTCCAGGACAAGAAAACCGTGGAGATCACGATCGAAGCGGAGGATGACCGGGAATTGAATATTTCCGCCTCCTCCATCGAACTCGGTCGGGGTAAGAAATCTTACCGCATGGCGATGAACGCCGAGGATATCGCCTGGAGCGGCCATGCACGGTTCGCACAGGGAAAGTATGTCGTCGATCAGGTTCCACCGGGGCTTCCGCTGGATTTTTCGATACGGTATTACGGTCGCAGAACGAAGCTTGAGAAGATTTCGTTCTGTTATTATCGTGAGCCCGACATGAAATCATTCGAGCCGCTGATCGGTACCGTCCGGATCGGCCCCTTCGAAGGCGGTGAACGAATTGCTCTCCGGTCCGTGAAAGCGGCGCGGATGATTTTGACGGTGCGTGACAAGCAGGGGCAGGCGGTACCGGATTTCGTGGCCGATGCGGTTTATGCGGACTGGCCCGTGTCGGAGCGGAGGCGGAGCGTGGCGGACCGTCTCGACAACGGCTTGATCCGCTTTCACGCTGAAGGAGAAGTCGACAACGACCGGCGTGACGCCCGGACCGTCAGTGAAGCCGTATTTCCGAACGAAAAAATTTTGCTTCGCGTCCGGGATCGGGAAGGACGGACCGCGATTTCGGAAATCGTTCTCGAAGCGGGTGAAGAGCGGGCGGTGGGGATTACGTTGGATTAGCGGTTTCGGGGAAAAACGCGATCAGCGTTCGAGAGCCTGGGCCGTGGTTTTGAGCAATGAATCAAGTCCTTTACGGTAATCCTGCAAGGTTCGGTGCCAAAGTTCGAGGCAATGCCTGCCGTTGTCGGTGATGGTAAAGAGCCGCTTGGCACGGTGGCCCCGGGAGACGCCCCAGTCGGAGACGACCATGCCTCGCGCTTCGAGCATTTTGAGCATTCGATATACGCCGGAAACATCGGGGGCCGCGTCGAGAAAGTTCGGTATTTCGCCGATTTGCCGGGCCAGTTCGTAGCCGTGCAGGGGGCCCTTGGCAAGGATCGCGAGCAGGGCCGGTTGAACCAGCTTATCGAGTGTGGCCCCGACGCAGGGGCAATCGCAAAAAACGTCATTCGACGATCGGGATTTCGGCATAGCGGTTCCTCGAAACGGGTGAACCCTGATTGTAAAGGAAAGCCTTGATGAAAGAAAGACCCTGCACGAAAAGAACCGCTTCGGGGCTATTGTCCCTGCACTGACGCTTGGGGCCGGTTTTGCCGTGAAACGGTGAATACTTCGATATCTCGCACGAAAAAATTGAAATTCTTTTTCCCGAACCGGGCTTCGAGGCATGCGTTTTCGTACAACCAACGGCGGGTTTCGAAATCGGGTTCATGCCGGTCGACTTCCAGGATGATCCAGAGTCGGCCGGTTTCACCGAGGTTTGAACGCCTTCGTTCAAGTATCGACGGCCTGTCAGTCTTGCCCAGCGGCAGCATCGGACCCAGTTCCGGGGCGTAATAATGGGCCGCGGTAGTCGTGAACCCCGTGATACGGTCGCCGGGCTGCCAGTGCTCCCGAACGTGTCGGTATGCGTCCCGGAAATCGAACCGGCCGCCGTCGAGATAATAGGCGCCCAGCATCGGCAGGTTCAGCAACACCACGAAACCGAGCCAAACGGCGGAGAGGGGTTTTCGACCGAAAATATCCGAATCGGCAATGAGCCGGTAAATCCACCCGAAAAAAACGGCGAGGAGCACGAAAAACGGGAATAGGAACAGGATATTGTAGTACGGATAATAAACGATTTTCAGCGGCAGGACGAGCACGGACAATCCGCAGAGCGACGAAACCAGGAGCCAGTAGCCCATGCCGGGGGTTCGAAGTCGCGACAGGGCGTAAATCAAGGATGGCACGAAGAGCATCGAGTAGGCCCAGCCGAGCGAGCCTGTCATCGAAATCGCGGCCCGGATCGGATTCATACCGATGGCAACGGCGTGGGCGTTCCAGTTTCGGATCAGCGGCAAAATATGCAGCAGGGCGATGCCGACGAGCAAAGCCGACCAGAAAAACAGCATGCCGATGATCCGCCAAGGAATTTTCGTCGTGCCCGATTCGTCCGCGCGTTTGCCCGTGAAGAAATCGAACAGGATTCCCAGGAGGAAAAACCCCCAGAGGAGTCCGCCCATCGAATGGGTCAAGGCGAGCAGCACAGCCACGGGGCCCGACCAGAACGCGGCGGCGAAAGAACGATTTTTCGCAACGTGTCCGCCCAGGAGCAGGAGAATGTTGATCAGGAAAAACGCCTGGCAGTAAAACCGATTGTCCTGGCTTTCAAGGACATGATTGGGGCAAAGCAGGATCAGCAGCGCAAGCGTCAGCGCGGCCGGAAAACCGAAGAGCGGCCTTGCCAGCAGGAAGATCATACCCACGCTGAGCGAACCGATCGCTGCGGGAAATACGCGGGAACCGAATTCATCATCGCCGAAGAGCCGATAGTCAAGCCATTGAACGAAATAAGCCACACAGAGCAGTTTGGGCAATCGGTAGAACTGTGACGTTTCCCGGTCGAAGGGTTTGCCGTCGAGCATGATTTCGGGGACGGGATCGTCGTCAAAATAGAGCCGGGTCTCCATGGTCGTGTAAAGCTCGTCGAACCCGAAGGACCAGTCCCCGAGTCGATAAAACCGCATGCCGAGAGCGGTGGCGACGAGCAGAAGGAACACGAACAGACAAGAGGCACGATGAGTCGGCATTGAAAAATAAAAAAAGCGAAATGATGTCGTTCAGGGTTCCGCGGGAATATAAGAAACAGTAAGCGAATAAGTTCGTCATCCCTGCGCAGGCGGGGATGACGACTTGATTATTTTACCGTTACAGATCTCGCCATCGTCATACTTCCTTCGGGACCACGAAGGGTTCGCGAGGTTTTCGTGTTAAAAACAGGTCCGCCTCGGGGCAGTCGACGAATTTCTCCTTTTCACCGTCGATGGCCAAGGTGGTTCCGACATTGAACGGAATGTCCTCGACCTTGACGCCGTTCTCGAAAACGTTGCGTAAATTGGTCAGGACGTTTTCAAACGACTCCCGCATCACGGGATGTTCCCCCAACGCTTCCTGGGCCTGTGCGATGGTCCCCGGTTGGGCGACGCGGTAGGCGGCGTTGGCCCAGTGGCACACGGAAGCGGAATAATGCCCCTTGGAAATCGGGGCGTTCAGCGGCACACTCTCCCGGTTGCGCAGGGCGTTGATAAAGTTGCCGAAATTCCCGCCGGGGGCCGGCTCGGTGAATTCCACCTCGATCTTTTCCTGCTTGCCGTCTTTTCGAACGATATTTCCGCCCCGGATGATTCCCTCTTCCATGATGAATTCGGCCTCTTCCCGGGGCCGCCATTTTTCCTTCGGGCCCGCCAGGTTGCAGGATTCGAAGACCAAGGGCGTACCGTTGAAATCATAGTACGCGAACTGGATCGTCGGCGTTTGACCCTGGTCCTTGTAATCGTTCTTCGGATCCTTGACGAACCGAGTCCCGCAGCAGACGACACTGCTCGGATGCTTTTCGCCCATCGCCCAGAGGCAGAGGTCGAAGTAATGGACTCCGTTATTGCCGATTTCCCCGTTGCCGGTATCCCAGAACCAATGCCAATTATACGGGACAAGATTGCCATGGTAATCGAGCTTCGGGGCCGGGCCGAGCCAGAGATCCCAATCGAGCGTTTCCGGCGGTTCGGTCACGGGTTTGAACCCCAACGGATTGCGAGGCCGATGGGCGAACGCGCGGGCGGCGATGAGTTTGCCGTATTTGCCGCTCCGGACCGCCGCCGCCGCGCGAGCCCAGGTGGATTCCGAACGTCGCTGCGTACCGTGCTGAACGAGCCGGTTGTACTTCTTCGCCGCTTCGGCGCACTGGCGGCCGTCGAACAGATTTTGGCTGCACGGCTTTTCCACGTAAACATCCTTGCCCGCCTGGCAGGCCCAGACGGTCATGAGCGAATGCCAAAGATTCGTCGACGCCACGGCCACGGCGTCGATGCTTTTGTCCTCCAGCATTTTTCGGTAATCGGCCCACACGGTCGGTTTATTGCCATATTTTTGGTAGATGGTCTTGGCCGCCCGGTCGAGCCGCGTCTGGTCGGGATCGACCACGCAAACGATTTCCACGTTTTCACGTTTGCCGAATTCGTTGATGTGGTCCGTTCCCCGGCTGCCGACACCGGCCACGGCCATACGAACCCGGTCATTCGCGCCGAGGACGTTGCCGGAAACGCTCGGGCCCGTGAGGGAAAAAAGCGAAACGCCGCCGGCGACGGCCGCGGTCGTACCAAGGAAAGAACGTCGTGTGAGTTTTTTCATGACAGTCAATGGGTTGAATTTTGAATAAAAAAATTCGATCACGTATGGTCGTCACCGGATTTCTTTGCGGAAAATCGTGCCCGTTTCCAGGACACGCCATCGCATACTATTCAAGAGTGAAAGGACGAACGGGGCTTCTTCCGAAATGTGTGCTTCGATTTGGAAAACCTGCTTCCGTTTGATAAGATGACGCAACGCTTCGTTCAAGACGAAGGTGCCCAGACCTTGACGACGGTAGCGGGAATGGACCCGAATGTCCATCAGGGCGGCTTCCCAACTTTGGTCGAACATTTTGCGATCCGCTCCCGGAGGGACCGTCCGGATTCTCACCCGCGCCACCCGGATTTCATCGGACGGTCTGTATACGGCCGTCTCCAAACAATCGCGGTTGCCGTAAGAACAAACCTCCCACCAATTTTCCAATCGGGGAAGTTGAGGACACTTTTCTTCTTCACGGTCGCTCCTCAAGACGTTTAAAACAAAATCGGAAAGCCATTTGACGGCCTGCTACGGGAAGTCGGACTTGAAATCGGAAAGCTGCAGATTGAAGCGAGTCGTCTTCCGGTAGACGTGGTAACCCGACTCCATGAAACCTTGGAGGAGATGTCGATCACGGTCGAAAAACGCGATAGGTTCCGCACCACCGTGAAAACCGACGTAAAACGGCGCGCAGGGTCGAGGCGAACCGCCGAAGACTTCTTTCACGCCAAAGCCGACCAGGTATTTTTCGGCGGCCCGAACAAGCGTTCCCGCCGCACCGGCCGGATCGCGGTACTCCGGATCAACACACAAAAAACAAATCTGGCCCGATGCCGTGTCCAAACGGTTTCCATCGGGCGCAGGGCTCAAAGTCGTGTGAACGTATCCTACCGGATGTTTCCCCTCGAAGGCGAGCATGATGGCCCTGAGATCGAAAAAGCCGGGCCCGAGAACTTGCATCTGGAGCGTTTCATGGGAAAGCGAAAGGAGATTCTTCCGAAGTCCGCGATATTCACAACGGGTCCAAAGGTCGAGAAGATGAGGGACGTCTTCGTTTCGAAAGGGTCGTACTGTCAGGGGGGCGAACATGACACGGACAATCGAGAAGGAGGGCGGGATCGATAATCACCATCGCAACGGGATCAGAGCACAAGGAAAATTGTCGTTTCACTCCCAATTCTGCCGATCCGCTTCACTAAAAAAACCACGACCCCGAACCGTTGATATGCGGAACAACGCGTTTCGGCAAGATGCCCTGAATTATAACTTCCCGTCGTGACAAAGTGAACCGACACGAAGGAAAAAACGATGTTTTTTCCAAAATAACGGGAACATCTAAAGCAATCAGGCCAAACGGCGTCAGTCCCCGGCTTTTTTGAGAACGACGGCGGAAGCCTGAGCCTGATGGTTGAACGCGATTTTCACAAGACTGTCCCCCGCCGGGGTTTCGATGCCGCGAGTTATCGCTATCGGGCCGTCCGTGTTTTCACAATGCAGTGACGGCGGCAGCACACCTTTTTGAAGCGACAAAACCCCGGCGATCAGTTCGATTGTTCCGGCGCCGGCTCCCAGATTGCCGAAAAACCCCTTCACGGCGGCCACGGGGATCGGTTCCTTGCGTTTACCGAAAATTGCTGCAATCACTTCCGCCTCGGCACGATCCGCATCGCGGCCTCCCAGTCCGTGAGCATTGAAATGCCCGACCTGTTCCGGCTCCATTTCGGCCCGCCGCAATACGTTCCGCAAAACGCTCTCCATCGCCGCCCGGCGTCCATCGCTTCGATCCCGGTCGAATCGAACCCGGCAGGAAGCGGTGACAACCTCGGCGAGAATCGGCGCCCCCCGTTTTTCGGCATGCTCCCAATCTTCGAGCACCAAAGCCCCCGCACCTTCGCCCAGGACGGTTCCGTTGCGGTCCCGGTCAAAGGGGCGACAAAATTCCGGCGCGATTTCCTCCTGCTGTATGGCCTGAATGATTTTCAGCGGATGCAACCGACTCCCCGTGGTACCGACGAGCATAATGTCCACCCGACCGGACCGGATGATCTCCTGCGACTCGGCTATGACGGCCCCGATGGACGCTTCCCGGAGCGTAATGGAGTTACTCGGCCCATGGAAGTTGTTCAAAATCGCAATGTGGCTCGCCGGCATGTTCGGCAAGTATTTGAGCTGCCAAAGCGGCGGCATTTTCGGCAAACCTTCAGGCGCCCAGCGGGAAAAGTCGAAGGTCCGGCCGTCAACGGCGGTGCGACAACAGGCCCGAATGCCGTCGATGACATCGTCCACGGTCGTGAGAATATAGTCGGAGCCGAAGGAAATCCCCTGCCGATCGGGGGCAAACTGGCCGATTTGAATGTCCGCCTGTCGGAGCGCGTGGCAACTGGCGGCCACGGCCATCTGGATTTCCCGGGACATGACCTTGAGCGCCTTTTTGATCGCCTTTTTCTGCAAAACGTCGGTGACGCCGAATTCTTCAATTTCGCCTTCGAACAAAGCGGGGGCCGCCACGGAAATCGGCTGGGCATATTCTTCGGAAACGCCGGATAAACGAAATGGTTGCACCGCTCCGTCCCCGGAAATCAAACGATTCCAGAACGTTTCCTGAGAAAGCGACAAAGGACTGACCAGCCCCATGCCCGTGATGGCAACCCGACGTGTCTTCATACTGATAGGCAACTTAATTTCCGGGATCTGGAAGCGATTTCGACCGTTACGATGAGAAAAGACCGCTGAAGTATATGTCGTCTTTTCGTCCAAACGGCTTCAATTCAAAAACCACAATGGAAAAAACCGGAAAAGTCACATGAAAAAGCGTAAAAAACAGAAAATAGTGATTATGCTGTTCGTATCAATGAGCGGAAGCTCGGTTGATGGGATGGGTACTATGTTTCATGGCCGAAGTGTCACATTAACGCTACCGCTCCCCAAGGCGAAACGACGGTTCGAGGTCCACAGGGCCCGAAGAACATACTCACCTCGCAGTTCGTCGGGAATCGGCAGCTCAATTACAAACTCCGTAGCCCGGCCTCGGACTTCGACGCTCTGCACCACGGTCCGGTTGGCACGGACATATTCCTCGTTCCAGCGCTGCCGGACCGCTTCGTTCAGTGTAAACTCGTTGCGTTGCGTCGAACCGAGCGGCTGTCGTTTCGGCGGAAGAACGAGTTCGAGCCGAAGGACGCCGTCTTCTTCCGGCTCGTTTTCAAGGACGATTTTCACCGCAAGCGTTCGGCCCGGCTTGATCTTTTCGGGACAGCTTACACGGAGATGTTCCGCCCGGGGCAGCCGCAACAGGGGATCACCGAAAAGATGAAACAGCGCCGCTTGTTCCGCCAACTGAATGTCCAACTGTTCCGGCATGGGATCAAGCAATTTCGCCACGGCTTCCAATTCCGATCGCAGCGTTTTCGGCTCGGTTTTTTCGGTTTGCCTTGCGAGCATACGGCATTTTCCGGCGAAGACCCATTGGCCCAGCGTAAGCGGTTGCGGCTTATCGCTTTCGGGAGTCAATATCTCCTGGAGCAATTCGACGCCGAATATGCTCATTCCAAAGGGCATCGTCGTTCGCGACGCCGCGACCACGGCCACGGGACTTTCGGCCTGGAGGAATAATTCCTCGGCCACGGAATTCTTTTCCCGGTCGAGCAATCCGCCGTAGCAGCAGAAAAGCATGGCAATCGGCAGCGTTTCCCGGCAGTGCAACACGGGAAAACGGTCGGCGTCGAGCGAACGGACATTACCCGCAGGCGTTGCCAACGATTGGAGTCGACGAGGACTTCCGTGCCCGAGATAAACCCAGAACAGTGGGGCTCGGTTGATCGTTTCGGCAACTTCATCCTGAAATGAGAGAGCTTCGGGACAAAAGGGGCTCTTCCAATTGGCATGGAGCAAGGCGATTTCCCAGGATGTCGGGACCATTTTCGTCAGGATGGATCGGGCCGCCGAATCAATGGCATGGTCGATCACGGGCGAGAAATTTCCCACGCCGGCAACGATCTGGATCCGGCGGCACCAAGGGCCCGGTAAGATTTCTTTCTCGTAACGGACGATCTTCCGTATCGATGTTTCAATCTGCTCGGAATTCGTCACGGGCAACCGGCCCAGGGGGAAATCGGGCAATCCATCGTCGTCCATGTCGGCGTACCAATCGTCGCAAGCCCGCTCGGTTTCATCTCCGAAATGTTGGATCAATCGGCAAGGCAATTGCGGCGACGGAATCGTCGGCCCTTCGGAATCCGGCACCGCCGCCGAACGGCCGACGAGCAACACGGCATCCAAGGCGACTTGTTCGTGGAGAAGTCGGAGCCGGTCCCGAACACGTTGCGGCGTACTGACTTGCCCCAAAGCGGGTTCGGCAATGACATGGATATGATGCCCCTGCTGGGAACGGTAATGAATCCAAGGGGTCATCGACTCCAAAAAAGCTTCGGGGACCACCAGGGCCACCTCGCCGGCTGACGAAATACCGGAACACAGAATGATTAGTAATAGTGCAATATTTTTCATGATGCTTTGTCCGGGGACTTTGCTACGTTCTCGGTTCTTTCATTCAGGCGAATTTGCTTTTTTCCGGGGGGTCTGCTATATTTTGTTTGACTTCTTTTGAGGCGATCCGGCAAATGAAACGTACACCGTTTTTTGGGAGATGACACATTTAATGACGCACCAATGCCGCATTCTTATCGATACGGAAAACAAAATCTATCACGAATTTTTCGATCAGTCCATTTTACTGAGCAATCCTGAATACGGAATGGGGTTTTCCACTCGGGTCAGTAAGCGGCATCTCCATGGCGGGCTTTCGGAAGGAGTCGAGGTGGTCGACATCGATAACGGCTGCTTGTGCCTGTCGGTGTTGCCGACCCGGGGGATGGGTATCTGGCGTGGACGCTGCGGCGATGTCGAACTGAAGTGGAATTCGCCAGTACCCGGCCCGGTCCATCCGGCGTTCGTGCCGATCATGGATCCCGGCGGAACCGGTTGGCTCGAGGGTTTCGACGAATGGCTCGTCCGCTGCGGCTTGGAAAGCAATGGGGCACCGGATTTTGACGACAACGGGATTCTGCGTTATCCGCTCCATGGTCGGATTGCCAACCTTCCGGTTCAATATCTCGATCTCATGACCAATTGCGAGACGGGCGAAATCACGCTTTCGGGCAGAGTTGTCGAGTCGAAATTATTTTCGAAATGCTTGGAACTTCACAGTTCGCTAACCACTTATGCCGGATCTTCGTCGTTTTTCATCCGGGATACGGTCACGAATCTTTCCGCTGAGCCGGGGGAATTCGAGCTGTTGTATCACATCAATACGGGCCGACCGTTCGCCGGGCCGGGCAGCCGGGTCGCGATTCCTTTCGAGCGAATGGCCCCGAGAACCGAATCGGCCGCCGGGGAGCTGTCACGTTGGGACCGCTTGGACCCGGAAACGCCGGGAAGCGCCGAGGTCGTTTATTTCTTCGAACCGGCGGTGAAAAAAGACGGAACCTGCCGGGCCCTGCTCGTCAACGCCCAAGGCAATCGGGCCCTGTCCGTAAGTTTCAGCCGTGCGTCGTTCCCGTATTTCTGTTTTTGGAAAAGCCGCCTCTCCAATTCCGACGGTTACGTTTGCGGCTTGGAGCCGGCTGTGAACTTTCCGAATCCACGCTCCTTTGAAAAAGCCCAGGGCCGCGTCGTCGCCCTGAAGCCGGGAGAGTCACGGTCGTTCGAATTATCCTTCGATATCCTCCACGACGCCGAATCGGTCCAGCAAGCCGAGGCGGAAATTCACGGCGTGGAAGCGGCCCGAATCATCGAGCCTGCCCCGCGGCCCGAATGGACACCGTGAGGCCCTAAACGCCTTCGACGCTGGAATCCTCGTCTCCGGAGTCGGTTTCATCGGTGTTTGAATCCGAATTCGTGTTTGCATCGGAATCATTAATCGAAGTCACGTTTTCCGTTTTGATGATGGACGAACCGACGTAAAGTTTCGCGGAGCCGTCTTCGATCACGACTTTATCCACGGCCCCGGTGACGGTTTTACCCAGCGTATCGACGCCGGTGATCGTTTTGCCGATCATCGTCGACGCCGTGGCCAGTGACTGGCCCATCGCCAAGGCTTCGATGCTTGAACTGAGTTTTTCATTCGAGGTAATCGATCGCATCTGGCTGATCTGCGAGAGCATTTCCGTGTTGCTCATCGGGTCCATGGGATCCTGGTTTTGCAATTCGGCGACCATCATTTTAATGAAATCGGTCATGGTCAAATCGTTCATTCGGTCACTCGTCTCACCGCTGCTTGTGTTGAGCCAATCGTAATTAGAGGTACCGCCGGTATTTGAAACGCTGGACATGACGCGTGATTCCTGTTCTGGATAAAGATTTCCGGAAAATAAAACAGGGGGAGTATAAGAATTTTCCTCCCGTGACGCAAGAGGAATTTCAACGAGCCGAAGACCGTGTTCCCGGCTCGTTTTTTGCCATGCTACCCAAAAGCGGGGCGGGATTGTATAATATCCGACATCCATTTCGTCCTTTTCCTCTCCGGAACCTTGCCATGCAACGAATATTCCTATTGCTGATTTTCCTAGCCGTTTCTCGTGTCGTTGCGGCCGAACCGCCTGCGCTGTCCAATCCCCTGGGTCGAGGTCGCGAAACCGACGTCCGAGAAGACACCATGCCCGGTTACGTCGAAATGTCCAACGGCAAAGTCTACGCCGGACTGCTCTACATCACCCGGGATAAACGCTTGGAAATTTACGACGTCGAAATCAAACGCCAACGGACCATTCCCATCCACAAAATCGCGACCATCCAGTGCAACGTCGAGCGGGAATGGATGGAAAAGGAATGGCGGTTCAAAGAGCTGGCCAGCGACGAAAAAATGTACACGGGCCGCGAGTATCCCTGCCGAACTTTTTCATACACCTTGACTTTCGACGACGACCGTCAGCTTGAAGGCCCCATGTCCGGGCTCATTTTCGTCCAGCCGCTTCGGGAAGACGAGGACCCGGCCGTGGGCCACATTCCCGAACGCGACGCCGAGCGGCTTTACTTCCACAAGCGGCAGGCGGACAAGGAAAACGTGGGCAAAAAACTCAACGAAATTCACTACACAAAAACCGTCAAGATCGGCGAAGACGCCTTGAAAGAAGGTCTGAAAAAAGCCGCCGCGTTTGACCGACTCAAAAAGGAACCCCTCACGCCGCCGGCTAAAATCAAACCCCGCGAGCCGGGACGCTCGGGGCCCCGAATTTGACGTTAATCACGGGATTCGTTTTCGCTCCCGTCATTTTCCCTTTTCCATTTTCCATTACCCCCCTCTCCATTGACCGAGCTTGTTCTTGCCCAAGGGTACACATTCACGCAGGTTTTCGTCGTCTCCCTGCTTGCATTGGCCATCACGACGGTGTTCTATCTCCGGACGTTCCGTTCGCTGACACACCGGCGGTTCGCAACGTTGCTCGTATTGCGGTTCATTTCGATTATCGCCGTTTTATTCCTACTTTTCCGGCCCATGCTCCAGTACACGAAAGAGCAGACGCAGGAGAAGTCGATCATCTTCGCCGTGGATACTTCGGCGTCGATGAATATTTCCGACGGCGCCGGCGTCCAGCCGGGCTCGGACGGCGAAGCGACTCCTGCGGCCATGGCCGTCCAAATCCGCGTCGACCAGGTCAAATCGAAGATCAAAAGCTGGTCGGAAAAGCTCGAAAACGATTTCAAGCTCCACTTGGTCGAGTTCTCCGACAAGACGAACAATCTCGAAAACGTCGCCTTGACCCCCACGCTCCAGGCGACGGGCCTGTCTACGTCGCTGACCCAGGCTTTTGTCGGAGCCGTTTCCGTCATGGACGGCGACCGGAAAGTCCTACCCAAGGAAATCGAGGCTCTGTTCCTCTTTTCCGACGGCCAGCATAACACGGCCCGCAATCCCGTGCAGGACGCCCAAAAACTGGGATTTCCCGTGTACTCCATCGGTGTCGGGACCGGCCTGAAAAGCAGCTCGTCGTTCAAAGATGTCCAGGTAAGCGATATCCGGGTGCCCGACCGAATGGTCCTGAACAACAAGGCTCGAATCACAGCGGGCATCGAAGCCGTGGGACTCGAAGGTCGGGCCGTGAAAGTCATTCTCGAAGAAGACGCCTCCATGGCAAGCGAGCCGACACGAGGCCCAAAAAACGAAACGGAATCCGAGGCGGTACCGGCGGCGGTTCCCTCGGCTCGCCGTAAAATCGCGGAACAGGAACTCACGCTCGACGCCCTCGACGGTGCCCAAGACGTCGTCTTTGAAATCAAGCCGGAAAAAGTCGGTCGAACCCTGTATATCGCCCGGGTCGAACCGCTTTCCGATGAGGCGATCATGGAAAACAACGAACGCCAAACCGCCGCGATGGTCGTCGAGCCCGGCATGCGCGTCCTGTATATCGAAGGAAAACTTCGCCCGGAATACGGGGCCATCGTCGACCGTTTTCTCTCGAAGGACCCCGACTTGGAATTCTATTCGCTCATTCGCACCCGAGGTAATGTCTTCGATTTCCGGACGAACATCGAAGACGCCCCGCTACGTGGGCTGCCCGCCGACCAGGAGACCGTGGATTCCTTTGACGTGTTCATCATCGGCGACATCGACAGTTCGTTCCTCAAGCCGGAACTTCAGGAGATGATCGTCAACCGGGTCAAAAACGGCGGTGGTCTGCTCATGATCGGCGGCACCTATTCGCTGGGACCTGGCGGTTACGCGGGCACCTCTATCGGTGCGGTGCTGCCGGTGCTGCTTGGAAATCGGGATATTGGGCAGTTTAACGAGCCCTTTCTGCCGAAGCTTACGCCGGACGGGACGGCGAGTTCCATTTTTGCGAACATCGTCGATTTTTTCCCGACGAGTCTGGGCGGTTCCCAGCGGGACGGTCTGCCTCCTTTGAGCGGTTGTACCCGGGTTTTGGCGGCCAATCCGGCGGCGACGGTCTTTGCGACCTGCCCCGGCATGATGGTCCCGTTGCCCGGCGGCGGAGAAAGCGAAATGCCCGTTCTGGCGTCGCTGCCCGTGGGCGATGGCCGATCCGTGGTCTTTACGGGCGACACGACGCGAGCCTGGCAACAGGGGCCCCGGGCGATGAACCAGGATACGCCGTTCATGCAATTCTGGGGGCAGTTGATCCGTTATCTTGCCGGACGCGAGGGGCCCGTGGTACGTGAAGCCGGGGTTTCCGCATCGGTGGACAAGGCGTATTACGAGCCGGAAGAATCTGTAACGATTTTGGCGACCGTGAAAAACGCCGACGGCGAAGGCAGCGAAAAGGCGAATGTGACCGCGGTGATTATCCGTCCCGAGGGAAAGCAGGACGAGGTAAAACTCGACCCGATCCACGGCACGCCGGGCCGGTACACGGGCGTGTACCAGCCGAAGGAAATCGGGCAACAGGAAGTCAAGGTTTCAGCCAAAGTCGACGGACTCACGCTTTCGGCCCCGGAAAAGATGATCATCGATGTGGGTCGGCCCAACATGGAATTCGACCGTCTCGATTTGAACGAGGATTTGATGCTCAAAATCGCCGACGCGACCGGCGGTCGTTACGCGCACATCACCACGGCCGATTTCCTGATCGACCAGATGAACCGCGACATGATGAAACGCAAGGTCGTGGAGCAGATCCCATTGGCTCCGCCGTTGACATTTTGGGCGATTTTTGTCGTGCTTTTGACCGTGGAATGGGCGCTGCGCCGCCGTTATCACCTGCGTTGAGGTTTTTGTCAAATACCGAAAATCGTTCAGAGGTTCACCCCTCGCTTTGTTTCGAAAAGTCTTTTCGCTTGATCTTTGCCCTGCGTCCGTCGGCATGATGAAATACGATTCCTTCGGCAAGATGCCCCGGAGAATACAGGCTATCCAGATTTCTTAAAAAATCTTTCAAGCCGTCATAAGTGCGAGGAACATCTACATAAACCGGAACATCAAGGTTGAACGGAACGCAAATATGCTTGGTGAGACCAAGTGGATTACCCTGAATCTTGGGCCCCAGCGCTTCAGCCGCATGCTCACCGTCCGGCCAACCCAAGGTATCCGTATCACGAACGGCTTCGAGCATCCACTTATCCTCTTTGCCATATTCGTCGGTATCAACATACCACCCGTCGATGACTCCCTGTTGTTTTTGTAGTTTGCTCGGATTTCGACGTTTTTCTACGCGAACAACCTGGCCGGAACGGATCGTGATTCGAATATTTGTCCCGTCCAGTTTTTCCGTTGCGCGGCCTTCTCCCGCGAATACCCATTCACAACCTTTCCTTGGTGAGTTCATGACTCGAAATCCTTCGCCCCGATCAAAAATCGTCGGTATCTTTTCCATTGTCTGTACCCCTTTTCGTATGTGGTTTAACAATTCATCCGCTGAAATCACATCATGTGCAAGTCCGTTTGCCAGCGCTCGAATAAGGTGCGCGACGGATGTATCCGCCTCCACGGCCACCATTTTCAAGGCTTTTCGCTCCTCCGCTGAAATCCATACGACGAGTCGTGACCAATCCTCAGGTGGCACCCATTGAGCAAGTTGGTCTGGATTTTTTCGCGGTCGTCCACGTTTTTTGGCATCACTCATTACACATTCTCTCCTTTCAATTGTCATTATACGCCGAATTTCTATTGTGCAAAGTGGCATAATTATAATAATTACCATGAATTTGGATTCGCAATATACGAAAAATAGAAGGTATGGAAAGCTCATTTCTAGTGAAAAAATCTCCTGTTGGACATGTTCACACGACGCGTTTGGGAAAGAATTTCCTTACAAATTGCCATTGTTTTTCCGTCAAATCCGATCATAATGGACTTGAATTTACACATTGTGTTCTCCGCGATTCAAGGATTGTCATCCAGATGAAATATTTTCTACCCTATCTGCTTTGGATCGTGTTGTTGGTCGGTACGGTTTCCGCATCGGGAGACGTGGCGTCGAATCACGAAAAACGGCCGAACATTTTCTTCTTTTTCGCCGACGATTGGGGACGCTATGCGAGCATCTACCGGAACGATCCGGTGAACCGGACGATTCAAACGCCGAGCATCGACCGACTCGGAAAGGAAGGCGTCTGTTTCACCAATGCCCATATCAATTCGCCGTCCTGCACGCCGTGCCGGAGCGCGTTGTTTTCCGGACAATACTTCTACCGCACCGGCAGGGGAGCCATACTTCGTCCGGCCGTTTGGGATGAGACCATTCCCGTGTTTCCGCTACTGCTCGAACAATCGGGATATCGAATCGGCTTCACCTATAAGGCATGGAGTCCCGGGGCAAACCCCGATGCCCCGTTCGGGGCCGCTCGAACCCGGTTCAACAAGGCTGGAAACCGATTCAATCGTTTTTCCCATGTCGTCACGAAAATGATCGCCGAAGGCAAGGATCGTGAAGCGGCCAAAGAAGATCTCTATGCCGAATGTATCAAAAATTTCGAAATGTTCCTGGAGGCCGGCAATCGTCATTCGAAAAACGTTCCCGAAGAAGACGTCAAGCCGTTTTTGTACTATTTCGGTCCGACCAACACGCACCGGACTTGGGAAAAAGGTTCCGGTAAAGCACTGTGGGACATGAATCCCGATGATTTGCAAGGAAAGATGCCGAAATTCCTGCCTGACGTACCTGAAGTTCGAGAGGATTTCTGCGACTATCTCGGCGAAGTTTTAGCGTTGGACGCCGTGTTGGAACGGTTCCTGAAAAAGCTCGAGCAAATCGGTGAGCTGGACAACACGATCATCGTCATGAGCGGCGATCACGGCATTCCCGGTTTTCCGCGTGGCAAATGCAATCTGTACGATTTCGGAACCGGCGTTCCACTCCTGGTTCGTTGGCCGGAAAAAATTCCTGGCGGTCGGACCGTGGAGGACTTCGTGAACCTGATGGACCTCGCTCCGACGCTTCTTGAAATCGGTGGACAAACGCCTCCTGATTGCATGACGGGCCGGAGCATTTTACCGCTGCTGTTATCGGACAAAAACGGACAAGTCGATCCGGGCCGTGATTTCGTCGTCACAGGACGAGAGCGGCACGTCGAAAAGGCCCGGGCCGATTTGACGCCGTATCCGCAGCGGGCTTTTCGGACGAAAGACTTTTTGTACATCCGCAACTTCCGACCCGAACGCTGGCCGATGGGCGATCCGTACCACCGGGAAGCGTCGGGCCATTCCGATGCGCAATTCCTGAACACCCGGTTCACCTTTCCCGACATGGACGGCGGACCGACCAAGGCTTGGCTCGTTCGGAACGGCGAAAAACCGGAATGGAAACCCTACTGGAATTACGCCTTTGCAAAACGCCCCGCCGAAGAACTCTACGATCTTCGAAATGACCCGGACGATCTCGTCAACGTGGCCGAAAAACCGGAGTACGCCGAAGTCCGGCAAGAATTATCGAAACGACTGATGGACGTACTGACCTCGACGAACGATCCGAGAGTGACCGGCGACGGCCTGCACTTCGAACGCCCCCCGTATGCCGGGCCGGGGACGGAAGAAGAATAACCTCGACCGAAAAACTGATGTGGCTACTGGTATGTCAGTGGAAAAAGTTGAAGTTGACAAGAGCGATAGTGTTTCGTCATCCCCGCCTGCGTGGGGATGACGATTGCAGCTTACGTTTCAATCCCGGAATTGAGATGACAAACGGTCGCCGAATCCGGTCGCTACAGGCAACGGAGGAATTCGACGAGCGCTTTCTTTTCCTCGGTGGTCAGTCGCGTGCCAAAAATCAGGTTGTGATATTCGACCGTGTCTTCGAGCGTCAGTAGGCGACCGTCGTGCATGTATGGCGGAGATTCCTTGATGCCGCGCAGCGGAAATGTCTTGATCTTGCCGTCGCCGGCGGCCAGTCGGCCGTTATACATTTTTTCCGCGAAAAAACGTTCCGCCTTGAAATCGTGCATCAGGTTATCCGTGTAGTACGGAGCCGGATGGCATTCGAAGCAACGCCCTTTCCCGTTGAAAATCTTTGCACCAAGAATCTCCGTTTCCGTCGCTTTTTCAGGATCGAGCTTGCCGAACAGGTTGAGTTTCGGAGCCGGTGGAAAATCGAGGATCGATTGGAATTCGCTCATGAAATGAACCTGGCTGCCCCGGTCCAGGATGTTGACGCCTTTTTTCGTCGCGATGACGGGATCGCCGTCGAAGTAGGCGGCCCGCTGTTCGAATTCGGTGAAATCCTCGATCGTCTTCAGGGCTCGCTGCGAGCCGAAAAGACGCTGGATATTCACGCCTCGCAGCGGGGGCGTGTCCAAACGGTGCCGTCGTTCCGTGGGCCGGATATCGCCGACCAAATGTGTCGAACCGTTCGAATGCCCGTTGACGTGACAGTCGAAACAGGTCACGCCGCGGTGAGGTTTCAGCGACATGCGGTCTTCCGTCATATTGAACTGCTGCTGCGGGAACGGCGTGACGAGGAGTCGCAATCCTTCCAATTGCTTCGGGTTCAGGATGCCGTTGAACAGTTGGTGGTAGTTCATGATCGTCACGACCTGCCCTTGGGAGACATCGCCCAAGTCGGGTCGGGTCGTCAGGAAAATCGCCGGCGGGTATTCCGGCAAGATGTGGTCCGGCAAATCATAATCGATGTCAAACCGGGTCAGGTCGCGGTCACCCTCCTGTTTTTTGATTTCGTCGATGTGAAACTTCGGGAAGACCATGCCGCCTTCTTCATGTTTCGGATGGGGCAGCGGCAGAAAGCCCTGGGGCCACAGTCCTCTTTCTTTGATTTCAGCGGGTTTCATTTCCGCGAGCTGTTCCCAGGTAACTCCTTTGGGAAGTTTGACACGGACACCTTGCTGAACGCTTTTTCCCCGGGACATGGTCGTCCCCGCCGCCGGGTTGTCACTCAGGTCGTAACGCTCCAAAAGCAAATCGGCATGACGTTTCTGATACTCGGCCTTTTCGCCGCTTTTTTTGGCGACGACGCTTTCGAACGGTTCCGCGGCGACGACCGGCATATAACTGCTGGGCGGCGGGGTTTTCGACTGGGCACAAAGTAACCCGGTAAAAACGGTTACGGCGAAAACCGATCCCATCGGTAATGCCATCCAAATTTTTCGGCTTCTTTTCATCGTACTTTCCCTCTCTTTCAGGTTGAATGGGTAATCCTTTGCGTTATGCAAATAAACCGATTACATCGTAAGGGTTAAAAGAGGTGCCCCTTTGGCAGTGCTGAACGATCACCGTCGGGGTGGCATTAAGGTACGCCCATGACTCGCGGTTGGAACGGAAAATCTGGCGCACATCGTCGACAAGGCTTTTTGAATTATAGGAGTGGCCAATTGTCACGTCCAGAAAAAAACAAATAAATTGATTTGTTTTTCATGAAAAGCGATTTGGACGATTCATCGGGCCGTTTGGAGCGGCACCAATCAATGACGGAAGCCATCAAGAAGGATAAACCATTGTAATTCAATGGTTTCAGTACTCAGGCGTGAGCATCAGCGATGTACCAGCAGTTCCATTTTTCGAATGCTCTCGACTTTTTTGGTCATTTGCGCCAGCGCCACGGCTTGGAACGCGGCAAACCAAACCCAATTGTAGCGATAGCCGTTATGTCCACCGATGCCGAAAAGCAGGAGCATCAGGACGCCGATGACCACCGCGAGCGAGACCCGGTAGCAATAAAGTCCCTCCGCGCCGCGTCCTCGTCTTTCCAGGAACCTGTAATGCTCCCGCATTTGGAGGTGATTGACCAAAAAACAGGCTAGCAGTCCGAGGAATCCAAGGATGCCGAGCGTTCCCAATTCGCCGGGAATCTGACCGTAAAGGATATGGGAAAGGAACCCTTCACCCGTTCCATAACCGTGACAATCCGGGCCTATCCCCCAAATGGGTGAGCGTTGCCAGAGCGCAATGCCGTCGACGAGCCCCCTGAGGCGACCATCGGCCGAGTCGGTGGCGCTTTCATTGATCGTCGGATCAATCAGGGTCATGTAACGGTCCTTCAGGTTATCGCTCAAAGTCGCCCAAAGGATCACGCCCCCGAGCAACATCAGGGGAATCAGTTTTATCCGGTACTTGGAGCACAACACGGCGCCGACAATGAGAACGGCGAGCATGACGAAGGCGGTCCGCGAGCCAGTCAACTGGACACAACGGACGCTCAAAAGAAAATAGCCGAGTACGAAGAGCCACATCCACTTTTTCTTGATCAACACAATGAACGGAAGCAGCATCGGGACAAAGTAAACCACAGACGCCCCAAAAGAGTTGGGGTCGTTCATGGTGTTGTCCACGCCGATCATGCGCCGGGTACCCATTGCCCAAACGTAGCGGCCGTTCAGGTACTCCCGGTATGAGTGGAACATATAAAGGAAAAAGCAGATCAAAAACGCGCTGATCAGAATTTTCAGGTCTTTTTCCTTGTGAACGCTGGTCATAACCAGCAGATAAAACGCCAGATATTTCAGCCAGTTTTGCAGCGTCGCCCAATCCAGCGGCGAGGGGATGTAGGGGCTCATCACGGTCGACACGATCATCGCAAAAGCGATCAGGGCAATCGCGAAATTGACTTTATTCTCGACAAGCTCCTTCTGTGAGATGGTCAACCAAGCTACGAGGGCTCCGATCATGTAAAGCCGTTCGATGCGTAAATCTCCCATCCACGGCCAGACCTCGAAAGGCCGATGAAGGAAGAGCCACATGTATCCGACAATGATCCAAATCATGAAAAGATGTACATCGAGAAGGCCTGTCCAAGCGACGACACGCGAAAGTATAGGATACGAAAGGGAAAAGTCAACCGAATCCGGGGATTATCCCCCCCGGTTTCGCCATATTCCCATGGGAGATCATGGAAGGGCGATCAGAACTCGTTCCGGCGCAGGTCGCTGGAGGAAATATTCATCGCGAAAATGTCTTCGGGAACCTCGTCGCAAAGGCTTCGTAGCATGTCAGGAATCGAAATCGTCTCCAGTGAGTCGGTCGTGCCATCCCGATTCTTTCTCGCGAAAACCAGGAATCGGCAATTATGGTAGGCGATCATCCGGAGGACATCATGGAGCTGGTGGGTGCTTTCGTGATAAAATCGCAGATCGGCAAAACGGCGTAGCGTATCCGTGCCGACGACAAACATGGATTCGCGGAAAAGCTGCGATTTATCCTCGAAAAGCGGCGTTTGCGTGAACCAAACCGCTTGGCCCGGATGCACCTTTTCGATTTCCGCGAGCCGGTATTCCAGTTCGATGTAATCCAGAGGCGGCTTGTCAATATTCTGCACGGAAATTTCCAGCGCGACCCGATTCCCCAAGCGGTGCTCGGCAATGTCGATCATTTCCAGGTGGCCTTTGTGGATCGGATTGAACGAACCGGGAAAAATCGCTTGGGTGAATTCCGCCTGCGGGTTGAACACCGTCGGTTGCGTCGTCGGTAACTCCTTGCGTAGTTTGTAGTAAAGGATTTGTCCTCCCTGCCAGAGAACGGCCCAGGTTTTACCGAAGAACAGGTCGACCAGCGGCGGTGAACCGATGGTTTGTTTGCCGAGAATCGTTTCGCCTTCCTTCAAGTCCAACGGAATCCTTTGTCGCAACGGGAAGTCGTCCGTCGTGCCCACACCGAAGGTGTGGCAGATCGGTTGGCCCGACGTGGAAAGCGGAAAAGGGGGCACGTTCGGTTTTTCCGATGTCTTTCCCGGCTCGGCGCTCAGGTCCGGCGGCGTCAGGGTGACGTAACGCGTCGTTTCAATGGCGTTGAGAATCAGGTCGGCGACCAAGCGTTCCTCTTCGCAGCGGGTTCGGGCGTCCTTGATCAATTGGAGCGAAAAGACGATCGTCCGCCGGAGCGTCTGGACGGCGACGTGAACACGGTATTCTCCCTTTTTTTCCCGATTCGTCACCAGCGATGCCGTGCAACCGACGCCAATGAGGTGGAAAAAGTCGTCCAGATCATCTTCCGTCATCACCTGGGCATTGTCCGTGTAAAAATGGGAATCATCCAGATCGTGTGACACGTCCACCGAGTGAGGTTTCATCGGACGAGTCAGGAGCTGCTTGGCCGCCGCGTTTCGAGCCCGGATATATCGCAAACCGCGGTGAAAGGCCGTCATAGCCATATATCGGGCCGTCCGCTGGCAGCAAAATTGTTCGGGAACACGACCGATGTACTGGCTCAGGGATTCCTCGGAATAAGGGACCGTAGCTTCGATCAGGGTTCGCGAAGCGCCCGGCATGGTGAGCAGATCACCCAAGACGAGCGAGCCGCCGCCGGAGAGCGCAACGACGAGCTCCGTGGAAGATTCGTGGAACGAACGAACCAGCGCGGCACGTGGGTCGGAGAGGGGGTCGAGGTGGGTCAAAGCGAGAAATCGTGCAAAAGGACCGGAAAAAACGGCAGGGTGATTCCGAACAATTCACCCGACTTTCCTATTTTCCATGATGTTGTCAAAAAAAGCAAGAGCCGGGCAGAACGATAACCGGCCTTCCATCCGGCGCTGACGCTTGAGGTTGGCAAACTACTTCAGGATCGTGAGATGATACCAGCGACCAACGGGAGCGGGTCATTTGATCATTTTCTCGAAGATCTGTTCATATTCCACGCCCAAAGTGTTCCGCACGAGAAAGGCCAGCGTGTGGTTGTCTGCACTGATATGCAGCGTATATTGGTGATGTGTAAGCGATTCGCCTTTAATAAGTTCCTTGGCCGGTGAAAAAACGTCAAACTCAAAAAACCGACTTGCCGGCTCCTCTCCGGGAATCGTCGGACCGTGATTGTAGGCACGAACCACTTCACCGGAATACGGCGTTTCCTCGGGACTCAGTTCGAACAACTCGTCTTCCTCGGTCCGGGCGTCCATGTCGGGCCCCTTTTCCTCCAGGACCGTTTGTGAAAGATAAAACTCCCGGGCACTGACGAAATCGGCCACGGTATTGCTCACCGTTTCACAGTAAGCATTACTCAGATAATTTTCCTCCCAAGGCAGGCGGGGCATGTCAAAGGCGACCAGGGTAAGCGTTCCCTCACGGAAGTCGATCGCCCCGAGAATGGGCATGGCCCGTCGGCGGGAAAGGCCCACTTGGCAGCGGTACTTGCTGTCAGCCCGGAGCAAGGCCGACTGGGGCAACATGCGAATGCGGCCATGCGGTGAGGAGCCGAAAAAGTCGGTGCACACGGCGGGCCCCAATTCCGCTTCGGAGCCTTGGCGGTAGGGAATCACGGCAATCGTGTTCTGGCCGGAATTGAACATCGAACGGAGCCGAATGGAAACCAAACCGCTCAACTTCGAGTGGGCCGAACCGCAATTG
Source organism: Thermogutta terrifontis (assembly GCA_040393745.1). Taxonomy (GTDB): domain Bacteria; phylum Planctomycetota; class Planctomycetia; order Pirellulales; family Thermoguttaceae; genus WRKP01. The sequence continues at coordinate 22,763 of JBEBTM010000011.1, forward strand.
ATAAGCGTGTTACTGCTCGAAAAGGCGACGTAATCCACATCGGTCTGTTCCAATGTCACGGCCACGGCGTCCCCGAAGGCGTTGTCAATTTCGTCGGACCCCATCAGGTGGACCGTACGAACCAGGTCGAGATCGAAACGCATCCCGGCCAGATTCGTCATCTGGATGGTCCGCCGCATCCGAACTTCAGGATCCTGTGGCAGGGAATCGACCGAAAAAGGGCCTTCACGATAACCTGTCGGCAGGGAGAGCGGGTCCGGCGATCCGGCATGTTTTACGCCGGGCTGCGTCGCATAGTACAGGCTGAACGGTCCGCCTTCCGGAGACAGGGTCAGTTGGTCTTCACCGCCATAGAAACCAAAGGAAGTATCCGCCTCCGCGGCGTCGATCATCTTCACGTTGATCAGGCCGAAACTGCTGCCGTCGAGACCGTCGCAGGTACTGGTCATGACCCGTCCGTTCCATTCGGGACAAACCGTAACTCGACCCCCGAACTGGTTGCACAGTTCAAGGACCCGGGTTTTCGAGCCAAGGTAAAAAAGCGCGTTACGGTAGGACACGATGGAAACAAATGGGCAAAATGAAGGACACGGATTCAGAAATCCCTCTTCCGAAAATGGGAAAACGTCCTCTAAATATAGCATGGAATCGGAAGCAACCTGCGAAATTCCTCCGTTTTCGCAGGAAAGCCGCCGCGAAATGGTACGGATTGTTCAATTTGTCCGCAATGGGAAAGATATCGTGATTGTTCTCATTGAGATTTTCCGGCGTATGTTGACAGACCCGTTTGGAAGTTTCCGTATGGATCGCCACCGATTCCGGGATGGCGGGAGTACTCACCAAATCCGCCACGCATGTGTTTTAACGAAGAGCGATAACTTTGTATTAATGGCTCATGACGAGTGACCACAAGCGAGTTGACAACTTCTTCATTCCATGGCCTGCGGTCATACCCAGGGCCAGGCCGAGAGTGTCCTGGGCAAGGTCCATGAGGTCGAAGGTGCGGATCGGCAGGAAATGCTGGACACACTCCGTGAAGAATGCGTAAAAGACGAGAATGCCGAACCAGGTCCAGTGGCTTTTCTTGCGGCGTCCCAGTTCGACCATCAGGCCGAGTAGCGTGAATGTGATCAGGTGGGCATAACCGACGACGCCTTCGGAGGGTTCCCAGCTCCAGAGCAGCGCCCGGGGATCCGGAAGCCACAGGAGCAGGGTCAGGAAAACGATGTACACTCCCGTGAGGCCGTGCCAACGTATCAGCCAGGGAGAGGCGGGCTCCCGCCGTTTTTCCGTCGGTCTTCTCAATTTTCGACGTTTTCCCATGCTACTCTTCGCTTTTCTTCCTCGCGGCATCGTAGCGGGCTTTTTCCTCTTCCGTCAGGTCGTTGCGTGACATGCCGGGGTCCAGGGCTCGTATGATGTATTGTTCCAGGGCGCCCCGGTGCGGGTTCAGACGAGCCACTTTCCCGTCCCGGCCGATGAGCACCATGACCGGCGGATTTTCGATGCCGTACCATTTGCATGTCGATTCAGGATCCAGGGGATTGTTTTCGTACAAATTCGTCCAAGGGATTGTCTTGCCGTCGAATTCGGTATTGTCCAGGAATTTCCGAACCACGTCCGGCCGGGCGTCTTTTCCCACGGCGGTGTTGTAACCGATGATTTCAAAACCATAGGGTTGGTATTTTTCGTACAGTCGGATCAGTTTGGGAAATTCCGTTTTACAGTGGACGCACCATGTTCCCCAGAATTGGACCAAAACAACCTTGTCCTTGAAGCGGTCCGCATCGAAGGGAATGCCGTTCAGGTCCGCGGCGGTGATGTTCATTACGTTTCCGGGCAAGGTGACGAATCTCGCTTCGGCCTGGATGAGCGGGCCATTGTCGAATTTGACTCCTTCGGCGTATTTTGCGAAAATCGGGGCCATCGATTGGAGCAGTTCGTCCTGACGCACCGCGGGAACCTTGGTATGAAGCAGGATGATAAAGCGATTGA
>JBEBTM010000012.1:0-23692 GCA_040393745.1 Thermogutta terrifontis
CTATGAATGTCAACACGAAAATTAGGTCATGCCATGTAGATTAAAATTCGATAGTATACATAGATATTTCGTCAATCTTACCTAGAATTGACCTCCATGAAAAAGAAGAACGTCCTTCTCATCGTTGAAACGTCCCGCGCGTTCGGGCGGGATCTTTTGAAAGGAATTACCCGCTGGATCACGGAAAACGACGATTGGGTCGTTCATCTTGAAGACCGCGGGCTCCTCGAATCGACGCCGAGTTGGCTCAAAGACTGGCGCGGTGACGGAATCATCTCACGGACATCGTCGCTGTCCATGGCGAAAACGCTGAACGAACAGAGGAGTCCCGTGGTCGAACTGCTTGGGAACGGCAATCAGGTCGTCGCCGAAGTGCGGAACAACGAGGAAATGGTTGCTCGGTGCGCCGTGGAGCATTTTGCGCAAGCAGGTTTCAAAAATTTTGCCTTCTTCAACATCGGCCATTCCTGGTGGGGCCGGCTTCGGCAGGAAAATTTCGAACGCGAAGTCCGGCGAATCGACGGTAACCCGTTGGTCTTTCCCCGATCCGGAGCAGGCCCCCGGGTTTTCTACCCAAGTTGGGGGCCGACGATGCCGCAATGCTTGCCTGGTTGAAAAAATTGCCGAAACCCGTGGCAATCTGGTCCGTCAGCGACGCTTGGGCGACCCGGCTACTCGAAGGCTGCCGACGACTTGAACTCCTTGTGCCGGAAGATGTCGCCGTCTTGGGAACGACGAACGATTCGCTCATTTGTGAGGCGATCAGTCCGCCGCTTTCGAGTATCGAACTGCACAGCCGGCAGATCGGCTACCTTGCGGCGCGGAGACTTTCGCTTAAAATGAAACGAAAACCTGTGCCCGAAGAAATTGAGCTCGTGCCTCCTATCGGCGTGATAGCCCGACTTTCAACGGATACGGTCGCGTTTCCCGACCCGGAAATTGTCAAGGTGCTCCGTTTGATCCGGGATAACGCTTTGACCGGAATTTCCGTGGACCGGATTGCCAAGGAAACGAACCTGTCCCGCAGCACGCTCCAGCGGCACTTTCGAAATCTCGTCGGACGCACGATTGAAAACGAGATCATGCGACATCGAATCGACCGTGCGAAGCGGCTCCTGCGCGAAACGACCCTGTCGTTGTCGAAAATCGCACAAAAAACGGGCTTTTCCAATACGGACTACTTTATCCAAGCCTTCCGGCGTGAGACGGGGACCACGCCGAATCGATTACGAAAATCCGGTTAATGCAAACGCTCATGAAACACCCCGGCACCGCCATTCTGTTTTTCTTCCTCCTGTCCCTGACGACGGATATTTTCGCGCAAAAAACCGATAGAGTCGAAATCGCCGGGGCCCTCCAAAAAGCCGTGGAATTTCACCGTGCTCATCTTGCCACCGAAGGCGGATATCTTTGGAAATATTCCGCCGATCTGCTAAAACGGGAAGGCGAAGGCATTGCCGATGACAAGACCGTCTGGGTTCAACCGCCAGGGACGCCGGCCATCGGCTCGACTTTGCTCCGGACCTATCGGATTACGGGCGACCGGTATTATCTCGAAGCTGCCACGGACGCCGGGCTTTGCCTCGGGCGAGGGCAGCTCGAAAGCGGTGGTTGGACGTACATGATCCATTTTGATCCCGAACAGCGGGCGAAATACCGCTATCGCGTCGACGGTCGAAAGAATGGCCGCAACGTTTCCACACTCGACGACAATACCACGCAAGCGGCGCTGCTGTTCCTTATGGAACTCGACAAGGCCTTGGATTTCAAAAACGAAACAATCGGCGAATCGGTTCGCTACGGCTTGGAAAAACTCGTTGAGGCCCAATATCCCAACGGAGCTTTTCCGCAAGGATTTCAAGGCGATAAGAGGAACCCCTCGGATTATCCGATTCTCAAAGCGAGCTTTCCGCCCGAAGGTGCCGAGCCTACGCGGGAGAAAGATTATTGGCGGTTTTACACGCTCAACGACAATCTCGCCCGGGACGTGAATCGGGTCTTTTTCGCCGCGGCGGACATTTACGGCACGAAAAATCGGAATCCGAAATACGTTGAAGCGGCGGAAAAACTCGGCGACTTCCTGATCGCGGCCCGGTTGCCCGATCCGCAGCCGGCTTGGGCGCAGCAGTACGACTTCGGGATGCGTCCCTGCTGGGCCCGGAAGTTCGAGCCGGCGGCCGTGACCGGCGGTGAATCGCAAAGCGTGATCGACACGCTCATCGAATTGTATCGCTTCTCGGGCAAGACGAAATATCTCGAACCGATTCCGCACGCCGTGGAATATCTGGAAAAGTCGAGACGTCCTGACGGTACCGTGGCCCGATTCTACGAAATGCGAACCAACAAACCGCTTTACATGACGAAGCAATACGAGCTGACTTACTCCGACGCCGATGTGCCGACCCACTACGCCTTCACGGTCCGGCTCCGCTCCTGGCCGAGTGTGGACGAGATCAAAAAAACGCCCGATAAACCGGCCCGGTCCAAAGTCAAAGACCGGGGCATCGCAAGGATTCTCGCTTCTCTCGACCACCGGGGCGCCTGGATCACCGAAGGGACTCTCCGTTCCTCACCGAATAAAACGTCCCCGATCATCGACAACGCCGTTTTTCTGAAAAACGTCAACACGTTGCTCGATGCCCTTGAGGAATAAAACGATCGGCCCCAAGTATCAACACGCGGGCGAGGTGGGTTGCCGCGTCTTCAACGGGGCTTCTCCAGCGTCCAGCGGATCAGGTTGCGCAGCAGCGATTCAAAGGCGGGTTGCTCGAAATCTTTTTGATGGCCTAAGGAAGAATACGCGACCCGGCTCTTTCCGGCCATTCGCGTCCAGGTCAATGGAACGGCTTCGGCCTGCGAGGAGGAGCCCCGCTGGTAAACCGTGGCATCGTCGGCGATCGGGGCCGTGTAGTATAGGGACGATTCGCTGTGCCACCGGGCCGGTGCGACATCTTTCAGGATTATGGAATCTCGATGTTCGGCAACGTTTTCCACATCGCAACCCAGTTCGTTTCGGCCGTGACCGTGATACTGGCCGCCGAGGATTTTTTCGTCGAATTCCTTCCAGTTTTCGTGTCCCTCTTTGGGCGTCTTGCCCGAATCGAAGCCGTGCGATGCCGTTCGGAGTCCGACCAATCCCCGACCCGATGCCAAGTAGCGTTTCACGGCGTCTAGCTGCTCTTTCTGTAGCGATAAACGCCGAATGTAAAGCACGAGAGTGTCCGCCCTGTCGAGAATATCCAGATTTTCGAACCGTTCAGAGCCATGCCCGTGGATCACGGCGACCTGCCAACCGTTTTCGTCAGCCAAACGCCGTACCATGGTCGGGAGAAGTTTATCGGCATCGTAAAAGGAGTCGCTGACCATCACGGCAACGAGCGGGCGTCTTTTCGGCGTCTTCATTTCCGGTTCCAGTGAAAAACCGGGCAGTGCAAACGGGAAAACAAAGCACGACAGGGCAAAGACCGAGGAAAAAAGTCGAAGCGGCAACATGACAAGCGGCGGTTTACGATTGATTTTCATGGTGGAACAACATCCTGATTTTATCACAGACGAACACAACTGTTCGTGGCATCTGTAGAAAACCCGGCCGTGGCGAAAAGGCCGGGAAAATGCGGCCTTCCGCGACGCTTACTACAACGAAGTCATCGAATTTCCATTCGTCATTCCCTGACGTTGTACTACGCTTCCACCGGAATTTCCATGGGCTTATTCATTCCAACATGCCAGTTGAGCACGGTCAGTGATTTGACGCCGGCGACCAGGTCGATGGTCCGCGTTTCCAGCGGGGGGAGTTCCCAAACCATCCCGCCGGCCTTGAGCACGCAGGGCAACGAACTCTTATTGACAAGCTGCATCTTACCCGACTTGGGCGGCTTCATTTCGACCGACGCCTTGAACAAGGCCGGTAACCAAGGATCGCGCCCCCAGAGCATGCCAGCCGCCCAGCCGATGGTTCGCTTGGCAAAGAACGCTTCTTTGACACTTTCCTCGGCCCGCTCTTTCGCCAAAACGAGCGTGATGGGGCGGTTGGGGTTCTGGTGGCCGTATTGGCTCCATTCACTTGGATGAATGTCGCTGTTGGCAAAAATCGCCAGATCACGCTCGTTGCACCAGTCGCCAACGACGGGATAGTGCTCGTTGCCGTTGAAAATTTCAATGCCGTGCATGAGCCCTTTTTCGCAGACTTCCGCATGTTCCGGCGTGAATCGCAGCGGGGCGCCGGGTTCGATGCCCCCGCTCTTGGGAGCCTGCCAGCCGGGATGGTTCCAGAACAGAAACGCCCCTTGGTCGGCCGCCGCTTGCAGCATTTCCCGCCAGTCTTTTACGGCCGCGGCAATCGGATTGACGTCCTTGACGAAGATCGCGTTAAAATGGCCCGGCGGCATTTGACTTTTCGTAATTTCCGTGCCGTGAATAAGCAGCAGTTTCTTCTTGTCGGCTTCCGGTTTTCCCACTTCGTACCAGATATTGTAATTTTCGTTCTGGGCGCCGTCCAATTTCCATCGGCCGTTGGGACCGCCGATGTAAGGACGGTATTCGATATGGTCGGTGATTGAAATCACATCGAGCCCGTTATCCACGGCTTCGTCAATACGGTCTTTCGGCATGACATGACCGTCGGAAAAGAGCGTGTGCATGTGGAAATCGCCCTTGAGAACTTTGAAATCGCCGACGTCGGGAATCGTGATCGTTCGCGCCGGCGCCTTGGCCCCCCGGATTTGCGATCGCATGTTGATCGTATAAGTGTCGCCGCCGGTTGCCGCAGTTTCTTCGGCCACGGCGAGGGAAACCGCCAAGGGCGTCAAAGCCGCCGCAGCGCCGCCGAGCAGGGCGGAGTATTTCAAAAATTCACGTCGGGTCGGCATAGCAAATCTCCTTTCGAACCAATGGTTTTTATTTCGTTATGATATTTCTACGTTGGCGAAACGCGCGTCTTCACCGACGAGGCCGACGAGGCCTTCGGTGCGTTTTCCGAGCAGATTCTCGACGATCAGGGTCGGCGTCTCGTCTTTGTCGATGAACACTTCGAGCCGCTTACCTCGGACGATCAATTTTAGATGGAACCACTTGTCTTTGGCCAATTTCGTTTCGGCGTCATACTTTCCCGGCTGCTCGCTCCGTAACTCCCGCCAGCCGGTGAGCCAATGTTTATGATGGCAATAGAGCAACAGCTTTTTATTGCGGTCCTTGGGCGTGTTGAGGAAACGAAGCTGGACCAATTCCGCCTCGGTACCGTCTTCTTCGGCCCGAAACGCAAGACCGCCGGCGGTTTTTACGGACAGGTCGCACTCGATGGTTCCGTCGGTGAACGTCGCTCCGGGCAACAACACGACGGTCCGTTCGTTTCCGAGCACCTGGAGCGTCTTTTTACCTCCGATGGTTTTCGTTTCGGTTTTATAGGCCAGGTTGTCCTGCCATCGTCGTCCGTCGAATTCGACGAACGTGGGCGTCTTGCGCTTGGCGTAAACCACGGCCTCGTTTTCGACCGTGGGAACGCGTGCGCCGCATTTCGGGCATTCCTTACTCGTAAAGGCGAACGGGGCGTCGCACTTCGGGCAGGACCAGCGTTTCCGTTGCTTTTCGGACCATTCGGGATCGTTGCCGAAGTATTTGAAATCCTCGCTGTTTTTCCGGGCCAGGGCCATGTAGGTCCCTTCCTTTTCGTCGTTATGGTACTCCTTGATTTTATCGCACGGGGATTCGGCGCAGAGTCCGCAGTTGACGATTTCACGACCCAGGGCGCATGCACGCACCTGGCAGGTCCGGCAATGTCCGCCGAGCATGTCGCTCTTGCATCCCAAGCAACCGTCCTTTTTCGTACCGTTACTTCGGACGGTTTCCTGGAGACCGCCGCAGGCCCCGCAAAAAAGGCCGCAGACGGCGACGGGCGTGAGCAGCGGGTCGTTCGCCCCCCGACGCCGGGATTGGGCCATGACTTCGGCGGGCAAGACGGTCATTTCCAAAGCCGCCAAGGCCATGCAACCGCAACCGGTAACGGCAGCCTCGGCGAGAAAAGCACGACGGCCGATCAAAGATGTTTTGTCCTGTGCCATGATTTTGTTCTTTTCTTACGGTTCTTCCTGGGACCAAAGGCCCCGGCGGGCGGCTTGGGCTTCCTGGACGGCTTGTTCCATGCGTTGCTTCGCTCCCTTGGAGAAACGGTATTGGAGCCGGGCGTGGGCCAAACCTTGCCGGAGAAGTTCTTCGTTCAGGCAGATTTCGCCTTGCGCCGTTTGAACGTAAATCATGGCCAGATTGCGACCGTATTTGTCGATCTGGTCGCCGTCGAAAGCGATGCGGACCCGATTGTTCGAAGCGGCGACCATTTGCTTCGTGAAGTCCGATGCTTCCGGCCCGAAAGGCTGGACCGGGGTGTTCGGTTTAACGACTTCCGGCGTGTCCGAGCCGATGAAACGGATGCGATGCTTCGTGTTTTCGTGATCGACAACGTCCAACGTATCGCCGTCGACGACATGAACGACTTCCCAGGTTCCTTCCCGGAGTGGGCTTTTCTTCGTCGAACTCAGTGGTTTGTTATCTTCTTCGGAGGAGGCTGAATTCGATGCGCCGGACGGACCAATGAGGTCGGCAATCGGTTTTTGCCATTCGGGAAAGAGGAAGCCGATCAGAAAAAGCACGAGCAGGACAATGACGGAACCGAAAGCGCCGAAGCGGCCGAATTGGCGACGTAGGATTCGTTTGGCTTCGTTTTGAAGGGCTTTATTCGACTTGGCGCACATGGGATTCGCATGAAGGGATTCGATTGTCAAGAGGACGTAAGTATACCATGTTCGCAAGGTCGGGTCCAGATGAAACCGAAACGAACACCTTACGCCGCCCGCTGGGCTTCTTCGATGGCCAAACGAATGCGGGTGAACGGTTCGACAAAATCAAGGGTTCGAGAGAGTTCCTTGACAAGGGTCAAGAGGCGATTTCGGCCGTCTTCATCTTTTCCCGGCAGCGCGATGTGCCGGTTGCCGATTTTGAATTCCTTCCATCGTTCCAGAGAAAAGCCCGGCAATTCAGGTAAAACATACTCCTTGGCAGTGGTTTCACCCTCCTTCTGCAGGCGGGCTTTTTCGATCCCGAAAGACTTCAGCGAGGCGTTGAGTTCCTCGGAGATTTCAAAATTCGTCGCACCGTCCGGCCCGTCGTCGCTTTCCGTTTGGTCCTGTACATTTTCGGCGGCTTCGTCAGGAGTCGGCTGCAATTTCCGAGCGGCCCCGAAAACGTAAAGAATATCCTGCTCAATGCAATCCTGGGCCGTCAGAACGGGGGCGACATTGGTCACGACGAATCCGACCGGCGTTTTTGCCCGGGAAATAAGGGTCCGGGCGATTTGTTCCCCGTACAGATAAGGTTCCAAGGTATTGCCGTAAAGAATCTCTTGGGCTCTATTTGCCTTGACCGGGGTCGTGCAGTGAAATTCCAGGGGGCGTCCCATGGCGTTCAGAATGAGAAAGCCGCCGATCAGACCGAGTCGCGGGTGGTCCAAGACCGTGAGAAAACCGAGATGTTCCGTCATCGGGGAGGCTGTTGGCATTCGAGGAAAAAGATTGTAGCGGCACGTCAAATACGAGGTATCCTATGCCCTCCAATCGGCATTCTTCTGGGTGAGTGTTGAGCAAAACAGAAAAACCGGAGCAGCCTTCTTGTTTTCGCCAGACTGCTTGTTTTGCGCAGATTCTTTGGCAAGACCAGGTGGAACGGCGTACGGAATTTTTGGAAAAAAAACTTTACTCATTTTTTTGCGGGGGTCGACTTTTTTTTCTGGAAGTGTTTTACTAGAATATATGCCTTATTGTCAACCGACCACTGTTTTTCTGTGGTGAGTAACGGTGTTTTCATACGCGGAGTCGGTGGGAACGCCAAGGCATTTGTTTGACTTTTAAATCAAATACTGTTATAAGACCGAAACGACGGAAATAATAACGGCGAAGCCGTTAAATTGTGGGTGGCGTTTCGGGAAACCAAGATCGACCGGAAATTATCGCAATGCCAAACGTCTCAAAGGAGCCGCATTTTTATACCCAAATCGATGTCATACGAACCAGTGCCACGCCACAATCCCCCCAACAGGAGTCGTTGTCCGAGCTTTGCGTCCTGATGCGGGAAATGATTGTGGCGCAGGATCGCCAAAATGAACTTCTGGAGGAGTTGATTTCACAAACCAATCACACGCACCGCCGAAAGGCCATGGAGTTGGCCATGTGGAAGCGGGCTCATCCTGAGTTGTCCGAGTTTTGCCGGAAGGCCGCCTCGAAACTGGAACAAGTCCAAACGGATCTGGTTTCATCCATAACCGAGGAAGTTGTTTATAATTCGGACACCCTGCTGGACAGCGAATTCGGTTTGAGTGAATTTGTCGATCGGTTTGGAACGAAATTCCTGCACCTGAACACATTATTGCAAGTTCTTTCCCAGCTTGGCAATGCTCCGGATCTTCAGTTTCAACCGACGGAGACACACTGAATTGCATCGCTGAAAGTTTGTGTGATAAATTTTACCCTCGTTTTTCCCGAATTGCGGCAGTTGCCTGCTTTTGCAAAGAATCCCCGCTTTTGTATTTTCCCTTGATATTGTCATTTATTCGGAAAAAGGTTATACTCCACCCGTAGTTGAATCAGACTTTCAGAAATGTGACCGTTCCTCCGGTTTCGCGACCCGTTCACGGCGTTTGGATCACGAAAAAAGCAACCATTTTTGACGGTTTGAAGTATAATCCCGAAAGCGACCTATCGAAGACTTCGCTTTCGTGCCGATCAACCCCTTACTGGAATCACGTTCCATTTGCACGGTTTTCCCGCTGTCACCGAGGTTTCTCCATGCCCAAAGTCCTCTGCATCATTTCGTTGGTGATTTCCGTTGTCATTTTCATCATTTTTTTGCTGAACATGATTGTCGGAATACCGTTTGGGCCGGCCGGAGGGATCTTGATGAATATTTGCATGATTCTCGGTTCGGGAATCGTGGGCGGTTTCAGCGTTTGGACGTTTTTGGAGCTCCGGTAACGGCCTTTCATGCGAACACATAAAAAAGCAGGGTTCCCGGCAATATGTCAGGAACCCTGCTTTGTTTTTTATGAACGGGGCGACATTGGCCGCCGGCTTATTTCAAAGCGCCACCCGGCCCGAACGTGGCGTGGTCGGCGCACTTTCCCGGCCGCGGTCCAAGGTTGCCGGAGCCGATTCCTGACGCTGGAGGATCTCGACCGGCTGCGAGTCGTCCAAAAGCGGCGTTTCAGCGTTCGTTTCAGGTCCGGTTTCACGTTCGTCCCGATCGTTTACCGCGGTCGAATCCTTTTTCATATCGCTCAGGCCCTTGGCCACGCCCGCGGGGTCCATGGCTTTGTTCACGTTGCAAATATCCTGGGTACAGGCGCAAGGGTTCCTGTTGCAATTTTTGCACGCATAAGCGAAGGAAACCTGGCCTGAGAAACCGGGTTTGTCGCAATCGCAGGGATCCTTGAAGCAGAGCGCACAGGACCAGCGATGCACGTAGGGTCGCGAATAACCGATGAACAACGACGGATTCCAGGTGGGGCGATAATACGGAGCCGGATTGTAATACACGGGGAATTTTCGGGCTCCGTTGTTGTACGTGTCCAAAATCGGACGCGGAATGACCGCAAAGCGTCGCGGTTCCTTGTACGGGTTGAATTCGCCCCGGGGACCGTGGCCGTCGTCGGCGTGTTCGCAGGGGTCGCTACGGTGTTCTCGGCAGGCGTCGCAGGTTCCGCAGGGTTCGTCCCCGGCAGTCAAATCGCAGGAGTTGCACATGTTCATGCTTCGAGGCTGGATGCAATGCCGGCACAGCGTTTTTTCGCAAGGAAAGCCCGCCTGGCACATTTTGCATTTGCCGCAGGGCGTTTTCGGATCGTTTTCGCAAAGTGGACAGGGTTCGGTTTCGGTGCAATCGGCACATTCGCCGCAGCACTGCTCGCGGCATTGTTCCTCCGCGATTCGTCGGGCTCGTTCGGCCTCGGAGACCTTTTCGTAACGATCATGAACGTTTGGAGTTGCGGCTTTGCCGTGGATTACCGTCGCCGGAGTTCCGAGCTTCTTGGGATCCGGATATCCGATGTGGTGTTCATATTTGATCTGCGCAAGGAGGGTTCGACCGACGAGAACGGCCAGAAAAACAGAAAAGACAAAGACGAGACGTAAGTTTTTTCGCTGCTGGGACATGAAAACACTCCTGTTCCGAGTGGGAGGAAATAGAGAGCCGACTTCGAGGCAGTAAACATCTTATCATAGGTCACGTTTAAGGATGCCGTAGGATAAGCATCGCTTTTTTTCACAGGGAACATGGAATCGGCTTGCTCACAATCGGCAGATTCGGTATATTCCATCGGGGCAAACCATCAAGAGCCCCAGGTGAAACGTTGCGCAACTTGGGGTACCCCGCCACCCCACTCACAAAAACCGCATGAAGACGCCGCCTTTGCCCGTGACGAATATTTTGGACGACATCCTGCTATCCTCGGTCGAAGGAATCGGTGCGCGAACGTACCAGCTTCTTCGGCAGCGGTTCGGTAGCTCGACGGCCATTCTCGACGCTTCGCGGAACGATTTATCCGGCTTCGATTTCTTGGAAGCGCGCACGCTGGACCGGCTGCTTTCGGCCCGGCAAGGACTCAATCCCCAGGCAATCGTCGATCATTGTCAACACCGTGGAATCGACATCATCGCCTGGGACGATGCCCGCTACCCGGAACCGTTACGGACGATCCACGATCCGCCGCCGATTCTTTATGTTCGTGGGACCATGTTGCCGCAAGATGTTTTTTCATTGGCCGTGATTGGAACGCGGCGTCTGACGGATTACGGCCGGCGACAGGCGAAACGGCTCGGCGGCGCGCTGGCGAAGTCGGGGTTTACGATCATCAGCGGCCTGGCCCGGGGCATCGACACCGTGGCCCACCGGGCGGCCCTGGATTCCGGCGGACGAACCCTGGCCGTGCTCGGCGGTGGGCATGACCGGCTTTACCCGCCGGAAAACGAGCCGTTGGCTGAAGAGATCATCGCGGCCGGCGGGGCCGTTTTGAGCGAATATCCGCCGCTGCATCCTTCGGCCCGATGGACTTTTCCGCAGCGCAACCGGATCGTCAGCGGACTCTCGCTGGCCGTACTCGTCATCGAAGCACCCGTGAAAAGCGGAGCCATGATCTCGGCTCGAATGGCCGGCGAGCAGGGGCGGGATATCTTCGCCGTGCCGGGGCCGATCGATTCGGATGCCTCCGGCGGGTGTCACCAGCTCATTCGGGACGGCGCCTACCTGGTCGATTCGGTGGACGACGTGTTGAATGTCCTCGGCCCGATGGAAAAGGCTGTTCTCCTGCCGGGCTTGGAAGACGCGGTCCGTCATCCGAGCGAAACGGTTCTGAACGACATCGAGCGGGAGGTTCTGCGGCACATTGTCGGTTCCGCGGTCTCACTGGACGCCCTCCTGGAAAGAACCGGCCTGGGCCGCCACCAAGTACTCGTCGCTCTGGCCGTTTTGGAGGAAAAGCGAATGATCCGCCGTCTCAACACCGGCCGAATCATCCGCCTTTAGTTGTTATCGTTTCGAATATCGAATCAGCCTGATATCGGGTGCGGGCATGCCGTCGGCGAAGAAATAACCGACATCGGCCTGTTGGTTGTACCCGACATTTTGCACGACAATGTTCATGCGGTACACCGGGTCGTGCATCAAGGTGTAATTCTTCCGCTCGGTCGGAATCCAGGTCGAAAACAGCAGGAACGCTTTTTTGTCGCCACGGGGGAAAATGACCTCCTCACGCCAGTCGCCGAGAATGTCCGCGACCAGGCAGGCGTCGCTTTTCGTGCCGTGCAGCGTCCCGCCGCCGAAGTGGTAAGCCGTCAATAGTCGCCCGCCTTCGCCGTCGATCACGTTACGGAAACGCAGGGCTCGCTGCGGCCTGCCGTCGAAGTAGATCGGCTGCGCATAGCAGTTGTACGTCGTTGGAATCTCGTTCCCTTGACAATCGTAATTCGGAGTTGCCGAGGAAACGCATTCCGCGCCGCGGTATTCCGGGTTGACATCCGCCGCCCAGGCGCGGCCGACATCGGAATCGCTGAGAACTTCCCAAAGAATTTTCCCGGTCCCCGCGGCCCGCATGGAAACGCCGTAGGTTTTGTTTTCATGCCCTTGGAAGAATTCCAAACCGGGATTGTCCGGATCGAGATCGCCGAAGGAATGAGAATCGCCGTGCCCTTTGCCGGTCGTGTAGAGCCCTTTGCCGTCGTGGTCGATCGCGCAGGCTCCATACATGATTTCGTCCGAGCCGTCGCCGTCCACGTCGCCCACGGCCAGACTGTGATTGCCTTGTCCGCGATAATCGCGGTACTTTCCGCTTTCGTCGTCGCTGTCGAAAGTCCAGATCGTTTCAAGCGATTCCTTGCCGACGAATTTGTACGCTTTCATGCCGATGCGTGAATAAATGCCTCGCGAGTACACCAGCGACGGTCCGTGTTCCTTGTGGTAAATCACGCAACCCATGATCCGGCTGGACCGGTTGCCGTAATCGTCGCCCCAGACTTCCTTCATGTTTTCGAGCGGACCGATGGGCGGCCAGAATAAAATCGTTGCGCGTTCTTTGCCGGTTTCGCCGTCGAAGACCGTGATGAAAACGTCGTCCTCCAGCGGGTTGCCGGAATTCCGTTTCAAAATTTTCGTGTGGTCGCAATTTGCCCCCACCCCTTGGGTGAGGAAATTCCCGGTCGAATCCCGGGCGCCCGGTCCGGTGAGACAGGCGACTTCCGCTTTGCCGTCGCCGTCCAAATCGTAGACGAAAAACGGCATGTGATCATGCTTGACATTCGGTCCGCAGGCGATTCGCCAAAGGCTTTTGCCTTCAAGCGTGATGGCTTCCAGGTACGGATTGTCGCCTTCCCACATGAAAACGAGCTCGTACCGACCGTCGCCATCAAGGTCGCCCACACCCATTTCGCCCGGCGTATGATCGCCTTCGGGGGCCTCGGGCACGGGAATTTCCAGGATCGGGACTCCGGGGATCCGGCGTTTGATCGCGTCCTCATTTGTCGGCGCTTTTCGGACCCAAACGGCAACGTCGCCGCAGCGTTCGGTGGTTCCGTCCGGGAAAATCTCTTCCACGGCGTATTGGTCGGCGGCGGTTCCTTCCGCGTCCGTGTAATTTGTCGAGCTTGAGACCGGCTTGTCGTTGATTCTTTTTCCGTTGCGATAAATATGAAACCCGATGTCGGGTCTGTCGGTCCCGAGCATGCGCCAGGAAAGGAAGACACCTTTGCTTTTGGCCTCCATGGCGACGAGTCCCCGGTCCAGATATTCCATCGGGCGCTGGGCGTAAAGCAAGGTCGGTAGCAGCGGCACGATTGTAAAAATCAGGGTAAACAGCGCAATGGTCCGCAAAACCAGTGTGTTATGCAAAAATCTTTGCTTGGTTTTTTTCATTGAAGTGTGTGGTGCCGGCGGCGTAAAAACGGTAAGAGACAATGCCGTTCTCATAAGTTTCTTTCCCGGTCGGACCGCAAATCGTCGTCCGTTTTTTCGCTCATCAGTAGTCCGACGTAGTGTCATTCGTTTTTAACGGCTACGGCAATACATGTAGAACGTATCGTCGGCCGGAGGAGGGATCTCGATGAAACGAAAATACGCCTCCCGTCGCTTCCGTCCGACGGTCATACATCATGTTGTACCTCTTTTTCAGCATTTCATCAACATCAATTCGCTCTTTTCGTGGCCCGGACGCCGCGAACGGATACCAAGATCGAATCGCCTCCACTTGAAACCGGACTTTCAAATGGGTATAAAGAAGGGGTTCCACCCATCGTCGATGTTCATGTTTCGGTCATCCTTGGAAATTGGTTTTTGACGACAATGGTCTATTCGACATTTCAATGGTCGGCATCGCGAGCGGAAGGTCGCAGTTCGCCGCCATGATTTTCAGAGGATCCTTTTACGACCAAAAGATCGCGGTCCGTCCGCCGATATTCACCTTCTCACGCGCAAGTATTCCCATGAAATTCTTCGTACTTCCCATCGTGTTTGCCTTAACCATCCTGGCAACCGGCGTGTCGGCTCTGGCGCAAAACGAGCTGTTCCCCTTTGTAATCTCCTTCGATGCTCCGAAGAATGCGACCAATATCGCCGCCGAACTGCCCCGTCCGGCAGGGAAAGACGGATTCGTTCGAGTGGAAAACGGCCATTTCGCCACCGATGCGGGCCGGATTCAATTCTGGGGGACCAATCTCTGCTTCGGGGCCAACTTCGTCGATAAAGACACCGCCGACCGCTTGGCCGATCGCCTTGCCCGATTCGGTATCAACTGCGTTCGGCTGCACCACTTGGATATGCGAGACATCTGGGGGAAAAATTTCGACCGGACCATGATGCAGTTCGATCCCGAACAACTCGACCGGCTCGATTATCTCGTTTCGACCTTGAAAACCCGGGGAATTTACGTCAATATCAACCTGCACGTTTCCCGATCCCTGGATGAACGGGACGGCTTTCCCAAGAACGTGAATCGACCCAGCCACGACAAAGGGATCGATAATTATTATCGTCCGTTTATTGATGCGAATAAGAAATACGCCCGGGATCTTTTGGAGCACGTTAATCCGTACACAAAAACCGCGTACAAGGACGAGCCCGCCGTGGCGATGGTCGAAATCAACAACGAAAACTCGATTCTTTGCATGTGGGGCGGCTGGGGCGGTTTGGACAAGATCGAAGATCCCTTTCTCGGCGTGCTGCAAAGAGAATGGAACGACTGGCTCAAGGCCAAGTACGAAGATGATGCCGGACTGCGGAAAGCCTGGAAGGCCCGAAGCGAAAAGCCCGGTATGGAACTGCTCCGAAACGGCGATTTTCCCAAGGGTTACACGCCCGCCTGGGACGGTTGGAGCTGGGAAACGAATAAAAATACCGATGCGCCGGCGACCAATGCCGACGGCATCCTGAAACTGGACGTCCGCAAAAAAGGCGACGTCCAGTGGCACCCGCAGCTCGTTGCCAACGGCTTTACCGTGAAAGGCGATAAGCTCTACACGCTCACGGTGAAAGCCAGGGCCGACAAGGCCGTGTCGCTCAATTTAGGCGTGCGCGAAAACCATGACCCCTGGGGTGGGCTCGGGTTCGACACGAAAATCGATTTGACTCCCGAATGGAAGATATTTCAGTTCACCGTTTCGCCGGAAAAGAACGACGGCAACACTCGGGTTTCCATCGGCGGATTCCAGGAAGGAATCGTGTACGAAATCGATTCCGTGTCGTTCCGTCAAGGCGGCGAGATCGGGTTGCCCCGGGAAACGGGGACCGGCGAAATATCGTCGCTCACGCGTACTTCGGTGCCCGTCATCTGGAAAAAGGACGCAAACCGGTTTCCAAAAGAAGCCGTCGATGATTTTTGCGACTTCCTGGTCGACATTGAAGCAAAATACTGGGACGAAATGCGTCTGTATTTGAAGGACGAGATCAAAGTCCGCCAGCCCGTGAGCGGCACGCAATTGCAATACGGTTCGACCCATGCCCAGGCGAAAATGGATTACTGCGATATTCACGCTTATTGGAATCATCCGAGTTTTCCGGGTCGCCCTTGGGACGGCAACAACTGGTACCTGCACAACCGGGCTTTAGTGAACCATCTTGACAAGGACATCCTGCCGGCACTGGCGACCAGCAGGGTTTACGATAAGCCGTTCACCGTGAGTGAATACAATCACCCCTACCCGAACCAGTACGCCGCCGAAGGATTGCCGATCCTGGCCGCTTTCGGCGCATTCCAAAACTGGGACGGCATCTTTCCGTTCGCTTATTGCCATTCGAAGAACACCGAGCCGCAAATGGCCGGTAGTTTCTTCGACACCGCGGGAAACACGGTCCAAATGGCCCATATGATCGCATGCAAGAAGCTGTTCTGCGATGGTTACAATAAACAGGCCGATGGGAAAACCGTCGTCGCTCCAATGAGCGTGGAAAAAGAACGCGAAATCTTTAAGGATAAGAAACACGTTTACGCCTTTGATTTTTCCGGCCTCGGACTGGATCGCCGGATCGCGCTGACAAATCCCGTGGCCGTGGATGTCTCGGGTGAGGTTTCGGTAACGCCGAAGGCGGATGTGATCCCCAAAGACTGCAAAGTCTTTTCGACCGCAGGCTTGCGTTATGACATGCAGACCCCGGAAAAAGGTTGGTTCAATGCTCACACGGGTTTGACGGCATTGTTCACGGGTTTTGTCGAAGAAGGCAAAACATATCCTCTTATTACGGATTTCGGCATATCGATTACTTTCGGCAAAACCAACCTCGGCTGGACGACGGTTTCGGTGGCCCCGATCGATGAAAAACGATTCCTCCTTGTCGCGACGGGACAAATGCTCAACACCGACATGAAGCTCGAAACGCTCGACGGCGACAAGATCACGGTGGGCAACCGCTGGGGAAAAGCCCCGGTACGCTGCGAAGGAATTCCGGCCGTGATCACACAGAAGGGGCTTTCAAAGGAAGATTCCGAAGTCTCGATCAAGGTTTGGATCCTCGACGAATCAGGCAACCGTAAGCAGGAAATTCCCGTGAAGAGGAGCGGCGATGAAAAGCTCGAATTGGAACTCAAGCCGGAATACAAGACGATCTGGTACGAACTCGAAATAATGAAATAGACTACGGTCGAAACACGGTGTTTCAAGCGAGCGCGGCCGAGATAAATGCCAAAAGTAAAAAAAGGGTGCACGCCGCTTGCCCGCCGGGTTAGGTAATGCCATCCA
Source organism: Thermogutta terrifontis (assembly GCA_040393745.1). GTDB lineage: Bacteria > Planctomycetota > Planctomycetia > Pirellulales > Thermoguttaceae > WRKP01. Next base: position 16,755 of record JBEBTM010000012.1, read on the forward strand.
AACAGTCGATGACCGCTTGTACGTCCGCAGGCAACGGGGCGACGATTTCGAGCTCCTGACCCGTGGCTGGATGTTTGAACGCCAGCTTGTGAGCGTGAAGCGCCTGCCTGTGGAGCAGGACGGTTCCCCGGCTGGACTCGGCTTCGTCGTTTTCCGACGGCCGGAGCACGATGTGTCGTTGACCGAGGAGTTCTTCCCGGGTAATCATTTTCCGACCGCCGTAAATGCGGTCGCAGAGGATCGGATAGCCCGTGTGGGCCAAGTGGACGCGAATCTGGTGCGTCCGGCCCGTCTTGGGCAAGCTGCGGATCGTAGTCATTTTTCCGTAACGTTTAATGACTTCATAAAACGTTTGGGCTTCCTTCGCTTCAGGATCGTTCGCCGGGGCGATGCACATCTTCTCGCGGACTTTCGGGTGGAGCCCGATGGGGGCGTCGATCATATCCCGATCCAAATGCGGGTTGCCCATGACAATCGCGAAATATTCCTTACGAATTCGCCTGTGTTCGAACAACGCCGCGAGCCGGGCGTGAATGACATCGTTTTTTGCAACGAGAATCACGCCGGACGTGTCCCGGTCCAGGCGATGCACGATCCCCGGCCGGGTGGGGCCCCGGTTGGTACTGAGTTTACCCCCGAAATGGTGAGCCAATCCCGCGACGAGCGTACCGGACCAATGACCGCGTGACGGATGAACGACCATGTCCGGCGGCTTGTTCACGACGACGAGCTCGTCGTCTTCGTAAAGAATGTCCAGCGGAATCGGTTCCGGCAGCGGCGCCTCACGGGGAATTTCCGGCAGCGTGAAGTGAACGACCTGGCCCGGCTTGAGCCGAAAGGACGGCTTGCCCCGGCTGGGCTTTTCGCCTTCGGGATCGATCGCAATGCCGCCGTTCATAATGGCCGCGCGAACGAGCGTCCGACTGTAGCGGGAAAAATGGTGGGCCAGGAAAAGATCGAGCCGCCAGCCCGCCTCACCGGGCTCGACGGTCCGAACGTGCACCTCGCCGGGACGCATGGCCGCGTCGGCGTCTTCAAGTTCGATCGCCTCCGGCGCGACAAGTTCGTCGGGCTCGAAAACGTCTCGGATTTCAATGGGTTGTTGCTTCTTATTCATGCCCCCCATTGTAGAGGAGAATCCCCGGGAAGCAAGATCGGGGAACGGCAACCCGGTATTTCTCATGCTCAAACCCGGTCGCTATCGCACGAAATTCGTTCGAACGGCCTCGCCCTGCGCAGGCTTGGCGACGTTATCTTTGCCGTTTTCGATGAGTTTGAGCGTCCATGCGAGATTTCGTCCGAGAACTCGCATGACGTTCAAGCCTTCGGCGTCGCCGTTCACTTCGCCCGGTTCGAGACCATGAACGATGTTCCAGTACGAGGACCCCACGGTCAGCATTTCGGAAATCTGGAAATACTTGTTGAGTTGTTCGAACGCGGCCGTTCCGCCCGAACGCCGCAGCGCGACCACTCCCGCGGCGGGCTTGAGGCGGAAGGCTCCGCCGTTGACCACGGCCACGAAAAAAGCCCGGTCCATGAACGACTTGAGCGTCCCGTTGATGCCCGCGAAATAAACAGGCGAACCGACGAGAATCGCATCCGCTTCGAGCAATTTCGGCATGGTTTCGTTGACGATATCGTCGAAAGCGATGCAGCGTCCCGTCTGTTTTTCGGCACACTGCATGCAGCCGATGCAACCGCGGACGTTTTTACCGCCGAGCGTAATCATTTCCGTTTCGATATTTTCCCTGGCAAGTTCTTCAAACACGGTTTTCAGGGCCGTGCCCGTATTGCCATGGGGTTTAGGACTGCCGTTCAGGGCCAGGACTTTCATGGAATTTTCTCCGTAGGGTTGATAGGATCGGGGTTCACGGCATCAGGCCAGTGCCGCGCGGATGTCATCGGCCGGCGTGGAAATCGGGGCGATATCGAAATTTTTCACCAGCACGTCCAACACCGCCGGAGACACGAACGCCGGGAGCGACGGACCGAGCTTGATCCCTTTGATGCCCAGGGCCAGGAGCGTCAAAAGCACGCACACCGCTTTCTGTTCGTACCACGAAAGAATAATCGACAGCGGCAATCCGTTCACGTCGGTTTCGAACGCCTGGGCCAGCGCTACGGCAATCTGGACCGCCGAATAGGAATCGTTGCACTGGCCGATGTCCAGCAGGCGAGGAATGCCGACGATGTCGCCGAACTCCATTTTATTGAAGCGATATTTCCCGCAGGCGAGCGTGAGAATGACGCAGTCGGCCGGGATCTCTTCCGCGAGTTGCGTGTAATAATTCCGACCGCTCTTGGCGCCGTCGCAACCGCCGACGAGGAAAAAATGCTTGATTTTCCCGGCTTTTACGGCGTCAATGACCTTGCCGGCCACGCCCAGGACGGCATTATGTCCGAAGCCGACGAGGATGGATTTGTCCTCGCCGTCTTCTTCGAAACCGGGCATCGCCAGCGCGGCGTCGATCACGGACGAAAAATCTTTCCGCCCGCCGGGTTTGCGGTCGGCGATGTGTTTCACCCCCGGCCAGGCGACGCAGCCCGTGGTGAAGATGCGATTTTCGTAACCCTTGGGCTCCTGGATGCAGTTGGTCGTCATCAGGATCGCCCCGGGAAACTCGGGGAATTCCTTGCGCTGATCCTGCCAGGCGCCGCCGAAATTACCGGCCAAGTGGGCGAATTTCTTCAGGCCCGGATATCCGTGGCAGGGCAGCATTTCACCGTGCGTGTAGACGTCGATTCCTTTGCCCTCGGTCTGTTCGAGCAGTTCGCCCAAGTCGAGCAGATCATGGCCGGAAACCAAAATCGCCTTACCTTTGCGGGGCGTGATACGAACCGGCGTGGGCACCGGATGTCCGAAGCGGCCCGTATTTCCGGCGTCGAGCAACTCCATGGCCTTGAGATTGACCCGACCGCATTCCAGGATCAGGGCGACCCAGTCGTCGACCGAGCCTTGCCCGAGAGCGAGAGCGGAAAGGGCCTTGGCAAAATATTCGTACACTTCATCCGCCTCCTTGCCGAGCACCATGGCATGGTGCGCGTAGGCGGCCGTACCTTTGAGGCCGTAGGTCAAAAGTTCCTGGAGTGACAGGATGTCTTCGTCGAGAGATTCCTTTCGTACCGGAATGGCGATTTTTCGTGCAGTTTTAATGAGTTCGGTTTCCGAAGCCGCCGGATGCAGGTTGACGCGGGAAACCAAGGCATCCTGGGGCAGCGTGACGCCGCTTTCCCGCCGGAGTCTGTCCGCCGTGGCCACGGCCAGACGGAAGAGTTCGAAGAGTCGGACATCGTCGAAGTCGACGTTCGTGACCGTGGCGAAAAGCAGGTCGAGGACGAGATGGTCCGCTTCGACGTCGGTCTTGCCCGCCTCGCGCCGTTTGTGGTTGTAGAATCCGATTTCCTTGACGAGTTGCACGATCGCGTCCTGGATCGTCGCCGTGGTGTCGTGTTTGCCGCAGACGCCGCGTTGGGTGCAGCCGGTGCCGTGGCCGGTCTGTTCACATTGAAAACAAAACATGCTCATGGTGGAATAGTTGGGTTGGGATTGATATTTTCGGACGATTTTATAGAGATGCGAGATCGTCCAGCAGGGTTTGAATTGTAATGGTGCGAAAACGCTCGGCCAAGTCGGATTCGATACCGAGGATGCGTTTTCGTAACACGCAGGTTTTTCGATTCGGGCAGAGTTTTTTGCGGAAGGTGCAGTCGGAAATCTCCGGCGGGCCTTGGAACAGTTCGACCAGGTTCAATAAGTTTATTGTACCGGGTTTCACCGCAAGAATCACCCCCCCGTGTTTACCCTCCCGGGTTTCAAGGAAGCCGGCCCCCGTGAGTGTGGAACAGATCCGGCGGAGATAATTCACCGGTAATCCAAGCTCCACGGCCAGCGAACCGGCCGGAATGGGTTCCCGGGATTCCCGCAGAGCCAGGAAAATCAAGGCCCGGACGGCATAGTCGGCGTCTTTTCGGAATATTTTCATGGGTGCGTCGTTCTTCGTTTGGCTTTTCCCGTAACGGATTCAACGCTGATTTCCACCAGGACAGTACGGTGCAGACTTCGCCGGATGTAAGTTTCGGCAATGTCCAAGTGGTCGGGCGAATATTTTTCGCACAATTTTATAAGGCCTGCGACTTTCCTTTGTTCGTCATCGATGATTTCCGCCGTGCCTGTTGCGACCGCGCTTTCGTATTCCGTGGAAAACTGCGACGAAAGCACATGAGTCCGCCCCACGGCACTGAACGAAACCCGAGGTTGAAAGCGGAGGCAATCGAGCTTTCGACCCTCGGGAGCACAGTGGATGATCAATGTGTTTGCATTCCGAACGAAATTAACCGGAATGCCGTAGGGGATTCCCCGGGGATCGACCATCGAAAGCGTGCCGAATTCCGCGGTATCCAAAACCATCCAGGCTTCTTCGGTCGAGATTTCCCGATCTTTGCGTCTGACGGGCGTTGTCATTTAACTGATACTGTGTTGGTATTATTTATGTCTTAAAAGAGACGGAGACACCGGTCTCCGCACCCTTTTTTCAGTTACGCTTTCTTTGTTTGGAAACCGAATGTTTCCACTTTATCGACTAGCCGCCGCATTTGCAGCCACAGCCGCAACTGTTTTTTCCGCCTTTAAGCATTTCACGCACGCCTTCAAGCTGGCCGGCGCTGCCAAGGACCGTGTTCTTATGGATGATGTACTTGGCGTACTCTTCCATGAAGACTTTTCCCGGCGGACGCAGGTCGAAGTTTTCCGGATGGTCCCGGAACTGTTCCCGATGGATCGCACACCAAACCAAGCGTCCATCAGTGTCGATATTGATCTTGGTCACGCCGAGCTTCGCCGCCGGCAGGTACTGGGCTTCGTTCACACCGCTGGCATCCTTCATCTTACCGCCGGCGTCGTTGATTCGCTGAACCCATTCATGCGGCACGCTGCTGCTGCCGTGCATGACGAGCGGGAAATTGGCGGGTACGGCCTTTTGAATCTGTTCGAGCACATCGAAATGCAAGCCTTGCTTGCCGGAGAACTTGAACGCACCGTGCGAAGTGCCGATGGCCACGGCCAAGGAATCCACGCCGGTCTTTTCGACGAATTCCGCCGCCTGGGCCGGATCGGTCAGTTTCACGCTACCGACGATATCTTCCTCGACACCGCCGAGTTGGCCGAGTTCGGCTTCGACGACGATGCCCTTGGCATGGGCCTTGTCGACGACGCGCTTCGTGATTTCGATGTTCTTCGCAAAATCTTCATGCGAGGCGTCGATCATCACGGAACTGTAGAAGCCGCTTTCGATGCAATCGTAACAGACGTCTTCGGTGCCGTGGTCAAGGTGGACGGCAAAGATCGCTTCGGGAAACACTTCGTCGGCGGCCCGAATGAGCCCTTCGAGCATTCGCTTGTCGCTGTAACCTCGGGCGCCGCGGGAAATTTGGATAATGAACGGGGCGCTCTTCGAATTGTCGTTCGGGTCTTCGTTCTTGGCAAATTTTCCCAGATTACCCCGGAACAAACCGACGGTCTGCTCCAGATTGTTGATGTTGTACGCCCCGACGGCATATTTACCGTAGGCGTGCTGGAACAGGTCTTTGGTGGTGACGATCATGAAACTCTCCTAGGTGGCTGAGTGGAGGAAAAATCTACACACCATTCTAGCGAGAAGGGAGCCAAAGTAAAGACCCCGGAAGAATCGCGTTTTTACCCAACCCGGACGCCGAGCATTCAGGACCGGGGCAATCGTCAATCGTTTTTTTTCAGGAGAGCGCCGCCGGCACGGAATGCCAGCAGGAAGATCAGAGCCGTGGAAATCGAAAGACCTAGTCCCAATGGACTGATCGGTTGGAAATGCTCCGGTCGGAACGCCATGGTATACAGTATCGGACCGACACAACTGCCGGCCATGCCTACGGCCAAGACGCCCAAAAGCGTTTTCGGAGCCCCGCCGGGCAGAAATGCCCGGGCAATCAGGCCGACCAGCGTACCGAATCCGAGCCAGATCAGGATCAGGTTGAGCCAGGATTGCGCGGTGATCGAAAGGTCCATGGGATTACCGGAACGGATGAGGATGCCCGTTATCCTTTTCGGCGACGTCGATCAGGGCTGCGATGGTTTCGCGGATATCCTCCGGAAGCCGGGTCCAAGATTCGACCAGACGGCCCAGTTGTTCGTCGACTTCCCTGCAACGCTGATAAAGGGAATCCTCAAGTGAAACGATTTCTTTCCGCGGGTCGGTCTCGACGGCTTCGTCAGCGGTCGGCCATTCCGCCAAGGAGACAACGGGTGGAAATTCCGGTTGCGGATCCGGCGAATGTGTCCGCTTTTTCGGGGCGTCGCAACGGACCGTTCTACCGGCCAGGGGATCAAGCAGAACGCGGCCCGCCTTCTGTTCCTCGGTCGCATTGGACGGCGGAAGCAGCGACCCGAGCGATCGGGCCTGTTTACCGAACTCGGGTTCCCGGTCCTGCAACCGCTTACGACGAGATTCGCCACCTAATGTCGCCGAAACGATTCCATGGTCGCTTTCCAGAAAATCGAGGGGCAACGGAATCGTCCCGTTGGATCCGTTTTGCGAAACCGTCTCCTTGGATTCGGGTGTTCGGTCCTTCTTTTGGGCGGTCTTCGCTTGCTGCTCCGGTTTGCCCTGCCCCGTGTCGTCTCGGGGACACCGGGATTCGCTCGACGGCCGGAAGTCGATGTCCACTTTTCCAGAAGCGGCGAAGTGCGGTCGACCAACAACCCGCTTGCGTCCGAATTCGCTCTGCGGTCCCACTCCCGCATCGGGATGAAAGGTCCGACTCTCATTGGCGAAAAAGTCGGCGATTTCCCCATCGCGATATTCGGTGAACGAAATCGCCACGGGAGATCCGGTTTGTCGGGAATCGTTTGTCATGGTTTATTTTCGACTTTCGGCTTGTTCACCAATCACCAGTCGTTAGTCACTCAC
>JBEBTM010000013.1:0-23660 GCA_040393745.1 Thermogutta terrifontis
TTGTGCTCGTTCTCGCGGTTCCCCGAGATTTCGATCCCGCGATCGCCCGCTGCCGGGGCGTGTACCTTTATTCCGTGGACGATCTCCAGGAAACCTGCAATCGCAATCGAGCCGAACGGGACCGTGAAATCCCCAAAGCGGAGCGGATCGTACGAAAGTCCGCCGAACGTTTCATCAGGGATCATAACCATCGCCGTAGCGGCGCGGTTATCCGGCAGCTTCGGGAGCAGTGGGGTACGATTAAGGATTCGGAACTCGGCCGGCTTTTCAATAAACTGCCGGACTTGGACGAAAAAGATCGCAACGAAATTCGTTACGCCTTTGAACGGATGCTCGGGAAATGCCTGCATCCACCATTGAAATCGCTACGGGACGAATCGGAAAAAGGCGTCCCGCATAAACTGCTTGACGCATTGGCCCTGCTGTTTCAATTGCGAGACGAAAAATAACGAGGGCCGGTGAATCAAAACGCCTCGGTGATGACGCCCCCTCCGAGGACCCGGTCCCCGTGATAAAACACGGCCGACTGGCCCGGTGCAACGCCGTGAAGCGGTTCGAAAAAATCCACCCGGGCCCCGTTTTTCAGGGGTCGGACCGTTCCCGACGCTTCCCGGCAGCGATAACGGACCTTGATTTGGCACGAAAATTCATCTTCAGGGTCTTCCGGCAGGAGCCATCGTGTTTCCATAACGGTCAGATGCCGGATCGCCAAGTCTTCCCAAGGGCCGATGACGACGTCTCTTGTTGCCGGGTCGAGTCGAAGCACGAAAATTCGCTTGCCGAAACCGACCCCCATGCCTTTGCGTTGCCCGATGGTGAATTGCTCGAACCCGCCGTGCAGGGCCAGAAAATCACCCTCCGGTGAGACGAAGCGTCCCGCCGTATTCACATTGGGACGCCGGGCATGCAGAAACTCGCTGTGGCAACCGTTGGGAACGAAGCAGATGTCCTGACTTTCTTTTTTGTCCCGTAACGGCAATTCGGCTTCGGCGGCGATGTAACGAACTTCGCTCTTTGTTCGTTCCCCCAGCGGAAACCGCAGCCGAGACAACCGGGCTCGGTCGATTCCGTACAAGACGTAAGACTGGTCCTTGTCCGGATCAAGTCCACGGAGCAAGGCGGGAAAACCGTCCGTTTCCGTCATCCGGACATAATGCCCCGTGGCAAAGAAATCGGCGTCAATCTTTTTTCGGGCATGATCGAAAAGCACGCCGAATTTGACGGTTCGATTGCAGAAAACACAAGGATTCGGCGTCCGACCCGCAAAATATTCGTTCGTAAAATTTTCGACCACGGTTTCGAAGGGTTCCGAAACATCGACGACTTCCAGTGGAATGCCGAGAAAGTCCGCCAGCCGGCCCGCATCGGTTTCGTCCTCGGCCTGATAGGGATGCTTCATGAAAAACCCGCCCACATCGTGCCCCTGTTGCTTGAGAAGCCAGGCGGCAACGGCACTGTCGATTCCACCGGACATGGCTAAGGCAATCATTCTTTTTTTCCCAATTCTCAGAAAAACCGGGGTCGTTGAAACACGCGAAACAACCAAGTGTCTGCAACCGCATTGTGACCGAAACGAGGATTTCTGTCAATCGTGGTGGCCGACTAAACCGGCGGGTGCCGTGAAAAACGACGCGAATTTCGTATCGCAAAAGCCGGAAGTCATTCTCTCCGCATGCCGTATTGACAAAACAGATTAGAGCGATAAGATTTCCTTATGCAAGGATGCGATGTAATCATCTTCAACCACGAACGAACGTGACATGAATATCACCACCCTCCGCGTCTTTTGTGACGTAGTCCTGCATCAGAGTTTTTCCCGCGGGGCCGCTGCCAATGAAGTCAGCCAGTCTGCCGCGACACAATCGATTCACCGCCTGGAAGAGCAACTTGGCACGCTCCTGATCGATCGAACCAAACGCCCTTTCGTTCTTACTCCCGAGGGCCAGCTTTGCTATGAATCATTTCGGGAAATTATCGAAATCTTTGATAACGCCATCGCCAGAATTCGCTCGCCGCAGGATAATATCCGGGGGCATATCCGCGTGGGAGCGATCTATTCCGTGGGGCTTCACGAAATGAGCCGGTGCATGAAAGAATTCATGCGGACCTTCCCCAAAGCGAAAATCCGACTGGAATACATGCATCCAGGCCAGATTTATCAGTCGGTTTTGAACTCGGAAATCGACCTCGGGCTTGTCTCCTATCCGGTCGCATCGCAGGAAATCGACATCATTCCGCTTCGGTCCGAGGAAACATTGCTTGTGTGTCCCCCCGGCGATGAATTGGCCGGTCAAACCAAGGCGCCGATAAGAGAACTCTTGGGACGTGATTTTATCGCCTTCGACCGCAATTTGATCATCCGAAAGGAGTTGGACCGCTTTTTCCGGCAGAACGGTATTTCGGTCAATGCCACGATGGAATTCGACAACATCGAGACAATCAAACAGGCCGTGGAAACCGGTTTGGGCGTGAGCATCCTTCCGGCTCCAACGGTTCAGAACGAGATTGAAACGGGTAAACTTATCGCTGTTTCGCTGGATCCCGCCCCTCCGAAGCGGCCCATCGGGATTATCCACCGCCATCGGAAAATCTTCTCGACGACCGCGCAGAGATTCATCGAGATGCTGGGCGAAAGATCCGATGAGCCCGATATTGCCCACTGAACAAACCTGGAAAACTGAATCTGTATCGATATCGCCGTTGAGGAAATCATGTCTCAAAAATCTTTGGTCCAGCATCACGCACGCAGTTTTTGCGAAATGCAGTACGTTTATCCCGTGGTGAGTCGTCGTAGCGGAGGACTGTCGCTCGGCGTGAATTTGAGTCCCACGGCCCGGTGCAACTTCGCTTGCGTCTACTGCCAGGTTCTCGGCGAACTTGATGTCCGCCTCCAACCGCTGGAACGCATCCTGGCTGAAGGTGATCGAAAAAAAGACGCCCAACGGTTCTCGCCCCTGATCGATCTTGAACGGCTTGAAGACGAAGTCCGCCAGCTTGCCGAAATGATCGTCGACGGTTCATTGTTCGAGGATTCCTGGTTCTCGCAAACGCCGCCGGACAAACGGGAGTTGCGTGATATTGCCTTTAGCGGCGATGGAGAACCGACCTTGTCGCTGCAATTTCCCGCCGCGGTGGAACGTGTCGCGAAAGTTCGCCGTGAACTTTGCCTTGAGTCGTCGAAAATCGTGTTGATCACCAACGGTACTACACTCCATGCCGAACCGGTCCGCAAGGCTCTCCGGGTTATGCTCGACAACAACGGCGAAATCTGGGCCAAGCTTGATGCGGGTACGCCGGAATATTACGGACAAATTGCCCGATCCGCCGTATCGTTTGAAAAAGTGCTTGAAAACCTGACCGTCGGGGCCCGGGAGTTCCCATTGGTCATCCAGACCTGTTTTCTCGCGCTACACGGAGAATGTCCGTCATCGACCGAAGTGGACGCCTACACGGGGCGAATTCAGGACATTCTGGCAGCAGGCGGAAACCTCTTGCGAATCCAACTTTACACTGTGGCACGGGACACACCGGAATCTTGGGTCACGCCACTTTCGAATGAACAGCTTGATGCGATCGCGGAAACCGTCCGGCGAAACACGGGGCTTCGCGTGGATTCCTACTATTCGTCTTGAAGGCGATTCTCTCCTAAATTTCCTGTTTTTACTGACCGTTTCAACCGGACCTGAAATCGGTATCTCGACGTAACCGGAACTGAATTTCTCGTTGCGACCTTACCCGGAGTCGATAGATCCAACGGAGCATGAATTTTTTCAGCGCGGGCTGGCTGCGCTGAAGGAGCGTTCTATCCTCCTAGCATTTCAGAATTATGCCTCGTTTCGCCTCCCGCCTCCCATTTGGTGTTGTTTGTCTTGCTTTATCCTTTCTCTTTGTAACGCTTGATGTTGCAGCTCAGGAAGACATTCCGGAGCAGCACCTTCGGACAGGTACGTCGATGAATTTTCCGATCGAACGCACTCGACCGGGTTACGGGTCGACGCATTCCGAAGGCATTCTCGGTCGTCATTTTCCGAATATCCATGGTGGCGAGGCAATTCACTTCGATTACGTCTACACAGGCGGGTTATTCAACAATGCCCGGGGGGGCGTCCAGACCCGTCGCGCGTCGAGCTACGCTGGCGTTTTCGATTTTGGCATGAGCTTTGACACCGAGAAACTGGGACTCTGGAAGAACGGCACTTTTTATGTGCATTCACTATTTTCTCACGGCCCGAACGTAAGTCGTTTTGTGGGCGACTATCAGGGTGTTGAAGTTTTTGCTTATGAAGTTCCGGCCCAAGTTTCCGAATATTGGTATGAGCATCGTTTCTTCGGCAACGAGTTGAGTGTCAAGATGGGCAAACAGGATGCGGGTGCCGACTTTTTCTATCTTGAATCCACGGGCGACTTTATCAATAACTCAGCGACATGCGTTCCGGGAACGAATATTCCCACTGCCCCCGACAATGTCTGGGGTGTCTCCGGTTTGCTGAACCTGACCGAAAAGCTCCATGCCCGCGTAGGGATATTCGACGCCAAGGGAAACGCGAACAAATTCTGGATGTCCGAAAGCGGCGACGTCTACTCGGCTTATCAGATCGAATACCACCACGACCTTTACGGTTATCTGCCGGGCTTCGTTTATGCGGGAGCATGGTACGACAGTTCGAAAACGGACTTACTTACCGATCCTGGTCGGACTGGGGCTGGAAATTACGGCTACAACGTGGGTTTTGAACAAATGGTCTACCGCCGTCATGTTTGCGATAAAGAAGACTATCGCGGCATGACGATTTTCTTTCAGTACAGCGGTAACAAGCGGGATCGAAATGAGCTGAAAAACTTTTGGGGGCTCGGTATGAACTGGCTCGGACTTTTCGAACACCGGCCGGATGACGTGTTTGGCTTGGGAATGTTCGTTGCTCGATTCAGTAATGGATATCGAAATCAAGAGGAGTTACGTTTCGGAGAGGAGCGGGCCTACGAAATATACTACAAGATGCAACTTACGGATAATATTGCAATTCAGCCGGTATTCCAGTACGTCGTCCATCCGAGCGGCAGCTACCGGAATTCTTTCGTGCCCGGCCTGGTGTTTCAGTTGGTTTTTTAGGGTTTCATCCGAGGTAAAAAATCGCTCCTTCGTCCGGTTGCCTTTTGATAACGACCTGCATGATTTTCCCGCACTCATTTTGCGAATCCCGATGAACTCACCGACTTTTTACGTTGGTGCCGCCCTGTTTTGCCTCTGGGGCGTCTTCATTGCCGCCGAGGTGCCTCCGGTGGATTCCTGCGAGGTTTCCATCGACGTTTTCGATGAAAATGGCGTCACACTGACTGACTATACGCTTTTCGTCTGGCGGAAAATCGATTCCCGGGAAGGCGGGAACCCGCTGGACTTGGTATTCGCCGCCGATGGCTCCGTCTGGAAGCGAATGAGAGACACCGGCTATCCCGAAAACCTCCGGCCGGGAACATACCGCGCGGGCTTCGTCCAGGAAAAACGCTTCCTCGCTTGGGAGGGCCCGCCGGGGACACGCAAGAGCGGCGAATCCCATAGCAACGGCCAACTGGTCGCCGTGCGAGGGACGGGGCACCCGGTCGTCATCACTGCCACGGGCATTTCGGACGCCTTCGAAGTGAAGCCCGGCGAGAAATCGAAACGCGTTACCGTGACCGCTGAGAGGGGGCCCAAGGTCGCGATCCGGCCCGATATGCGTTTTTTCGAGTTGGAAAGGCCGGACCCTTTTGCGGAAGAACGGGAAGACGAAGCCCTTCAAAGGGAGCGTGGCGCCGCGCCATACATTGCCATGCAGGTCCTGCGCGACGACGGTTTCCCCCTGTTCGAGCAAAGCGATTATTTCGGGGGTTTACCCTATTACCTGGAATTATCGGCTGTTCCACCGGGGCGCTACACGGTTTCCTTGGCATGGAGCGAGTTTGGCTGGAAGGAATCGCACCCGGCCCTCACGCCGCCGGAATCCACGGACACGTTTACGATGGATGTGACCGAAGGGGGCGAGAATATCTTTCGAATCAAGCCGGAAAAATCGCTTGCGCCGAAGCCACGCTGGGTCATCCGAGGGAGAATTCTCGATGAGAAAGGCAAGCCGATTCGCAATTTGTCGGTAAACGGCAGTTATTCGCACACTCTGGCTGACGATGGATTCAACCACAGCTTTACCAATGAAGACGGTCGGTATCGGCTTGAATTGAGTCCCCATGTTTCCGCATCCGGATTTGCCAAGGACGAAAACGGTCGCTGGCGCTATGGATTCCGGCTCCAGCATGTCGCCGTCGACATCCGTAAGGATTTTAAGCCCGTCGAGGTGCTTCGGCGCTCGAAATCGGGCGAAATTCTTCTCCTGGGATGTTTCGCCGATGAAGAATTGCGAAAGCAAATCGCCGATTGGCCGGAACCGACGCTGCTCGTTCCCATGGACGAACCGCTGGAAATCGATTTCGCCGTCAAACGTCCGCCTGAAAAGGAACCCGTTGTCGGGTTTTCGTTTGATGAACGGAATTACTGGGAGCGTCAGGAACCAATTCCCGGCATGGCGTTTTACCGGCAAAAAATTCTCCCGCTTTCGATGAGTCCCGCGCACCGCCATATTTACGAGAAAAGTCGGAATATTCGTGCTTGGCTCAGTCTTCGGCCGAATCGCGTCCGGCTCGGCGAGCCGGTCACGGTGATGATGACCGTTCACAATGACAACGCGACGCCGGTGGCCATCGGGACAGACCATTACTCCCGGAACAAAGAATTATCGTTGCGAATTTTGGCGAAAGACGGCCGCGTGATTTCCCTGGCCGAGAACGTCACGTTTTCCAGTGATCGCCATGATGATTACCGCGGCGACGGAATCCCGCCGGGTCAATCGCAGAACCTGTCTTACCGCCTGGAAGAAGGCACACAGCTTCCCACCGAGCCGGGCCAGTACACGATCCAGGTGGGTCGAACCCAAATGATTCTCGACGATCCGGACCGGGGTTCGGATCCCTACGGAAAAGTTTTTTTCCCCCTGCAAGCCGAAGCAATCTTGACCGTTCTTCCTTGAGATAAAATGCGCATGATGCGTAAACGAGTGATGAACCGGCTTGCGTGGGTGTTCTGAAGTCTTGCGGTTCATGGGCTCTTGCGGTACAATACGGTACTCGATTTCGACCAACCCTGCCGACAAAGGAGACCCCTATGCGTTCCGATACCGTCAAAAAAGGCGACGCCCGCGCCCCGCACCGCAGTTTGCTCCGCGCTTGCGGCGTGGACGAAAAGGATTTCGATAAACCGTTCATCGCCATCGCCAGTTCTCATGTCGACATCATTCCCGGCCACGTTCATTTGAACGATGTCGCCCAGATTGTCAAAAAAGCCGTGATCGACGCCGGCGGCGTGCCGTTCATCTTCAACACGATTGGCGTCTGCGACGGCATCGCCATGGGGCACGATGGTATGAAATATTCTCTGGCAAGCCGGGAAATCATCGCCGATGCCGTTGAAACGATGCTCAAGGCGCATCAGTTCGATGGCATGATCTGCATTCCGAACTGTGACAAGATCACACCGGGCATGTTGATGGCGGCGGTGCGCTGTAACATTCCGACCATCTTCGCCAGCGGCGGCCCCATGGAGGCGGGTCGGCTCCGGGATGATGTCCGCAAACCGGAGGAATCGCTCGATTTGATTTCGACCTTCGGCAAGGCGGCGGCCCGATTGAGCGGCAAACTCACCGACGAAGAGTTTTTGACCTTCGACAAAGCGGCGGCGAGCCAGAGCGGCAGGCTGTCGGCCGAGGAACTTCTGGAAACCGAACGCCGAAGCTGTCCGACCTGCGGTTCGTGCAGTGGTATGTTTACGGCCAACTCGATGAACTGCCTCTGCGAAGCGATCGGCATCGCCCTGCCCGGCAACGGCACGGTTCTCGCCACGAGCCAGTACCGCAAGTCGCTCTACAAGCGGGCCGCCAAGCGCATCGTCCAAATGGTGCATGAATTCAACGCTGGCAAGAAAGGTATTTTGCCGCGTGAAATCATCACGCAGCAGTCCGTCGACAACGCCATGATCCTTGATCTTGCGATGGGCGGCAGCACGAACACGGTTTTGCATCTTCTCGCCGTAGCCAACGAAGCCGGGCTCGACTATTCGATGAAACGTTTCAATGAACTCAGCGAAAAAACACCGAACATCTGCAAGGTCTCGCCGAGTTGCAATTATCACATCGAAGACGTTCACAATTCCGGGGGGATTTACACGATTTTGGGTGAAATCCGTCGCGGCCGGCCGGGATTGTTGAACGAAAAAGTTCCGACCGTGACCGGGAAAAAGCTCGGTAAAATGATCGATGAATTCGACCTGCGTTCGCCAAAGGTACAGACGGAAGCGAAAAAAATGTACAGTGTCATCCCCGGCGGACGACGCACGACCAAGGGCATGAGTGTCAAACAGACCGTCACGGACCCCGCCGAGCTGAATCTGCCGTTCGATCCGAAGGATTGTATCCGAACCTGCGAAAATCCCTATTCCAAAACCGGCGGCCTGGCAATTTTATACGGAAACCTGGCTCCCGACGGAGCCGTCGTCAAAACCGCCGGCGTTTTGCCGAACATGCTCAAGCACAGCGGTCCGGCCGTGATTTTCAACTCCGAGCCGGAAGCCTACGAAGGCATCGTCGCCGGCAAGGTCAAGGCGGGCAACGTGGTTGTGGTTCGCTTCGAAGGCCCCAAGGGGGGGCCCGGCATGCAGGAAATGCTCGGTCCGACCACGGCGATCAAAGGTGTAAAGCTCGACGATAGCGTGGCGCTTATCACCGACGGCCGTTTCAGCGGCGGTACGGCGGGGGCCTGCATCGGGCATGTCAGTCCGGAAGCCGCGGCGGGTGGCCCCATCGGACTTTTACGTGACGGGGATATGATTGATATTGACATGCCCAACCGGACACTCAATGTCCGGCTCTCGGAGGAAGAACTCGCCGCAAGAAACGCCGAAACTCACGACCCCAAGATCAAATCCGGTTATTTGGCCAAATACGCCAAACTCGCCACAAGCGCGGACACCGGCGGAATTTTACGTTGGTAGAAGGAGAGTATCCAGGAGTCGAAAGCCAAAATAGAGGAAGCCGCTGGTTTCTCCCGACTCCCGAAAACCGGACTCTTGACTCCTGATTCACGAAAACCTGACTCCCGAAAACCATGGCCAGTATTGAAGATTTCGTTAAGCGATTGACCCGGATGAATCGACGGTTTACGTTCATTTTCACCGAAGATTTTTTCAACATTGTCGGAAAGACCGGGGTCCAGACGGATCGTTTCCGCGATATTCGTAACATCGTCAAAAACACGGGCCACCGTAAGGGACTCAAAGCCGTGGCCCGGGCCGGGGAAGATGCCGTACTTTTCGACGTGGAAGTCGCCGTGATCCGTAGCGGATTCTCCTGTTTCATGACCAGTTTCCAGGAGCTTGCTATGAACCCTTTCGGTGATGGAGCGATCATTCACGGCATGGGTGAAGGGCTTGTCGACACACAGAAGGCCAAGTTCCAGGTTGAATCCTTCTTCTCGGAAAAACTGGAACAGAATCTTCCGACGACGCAAATGATCGCCGACCGACGTAAGCGGCAACTCATCCTGGTCGTCGAATCGGCGGCGGATTTGAAACGACCCAGCCTGGAACCGATTCGAAAACTGCGCAGCCAGCTTTGCACGATCATGATTAACCCCGTCAAGGGTCCCGTCGTCGATTGCCAGGTTAGCCGACTTTTTCAGGAAGGAAACAGCAATTCGTTCTCCTGCCTGATGAACATGTTCAGCGTAAACTACGGATAGATAATCGAAGAATGGCTGATTCTTTGAAGTAAACTCAGTTTTCAACGGTGAGGCGAACGATGAGCCAAGCTGATCCCGGCATTCCCTTGTCGTTGAAAAAACGCTTTGTCCTGGATCCGACGGAGGATGTGATTTCGGTCACGAACCGGAACTACGCCGGCAGCGGCGAGACTCCGATGGAGCTTGACATTTTTGTTCCGAAAAAAGGCAAGGAGCCTTTTCCGTTGATCGTCTGGATCCCCGGCGGTGCTTGGCTCGGCGGTGACAAAGGCGGTTGTCTTCCTTTGAGTCTCGGTTTCTGCCAAAAGGGCTTTGCGGTGGCCGGACTATCCTATCGATCAAGTTCGAAGGCTCCGTTTCCCGCCCAACTCAACGATCTCAAGGTGGCAGTTCGTTGGATTCGCGTCCATGCCGAGGATTTCAATATTGATGCGAATCGAATCGGGGCGGCGGGAACCTCGGCGGGCGGACACTTGGCCTGTTTGCTTGGAGTGACAGGCAAGACAACGCGATTTGACTGCGGCGAACATCTTGAGCAATCGAGTGCGGTCCAAGCCGTCTGCAACTTTTACGGGGCGACGAATTTTTTGAACATTTTCGAACATCTCAACAGAGTTCGAGGCAAGAGCACTTTCATGCGTGAAATGGTCGGTAAGCTTCTCGGGGACCCCCTGCTTCGAAAAACCGATCTGGCCGAACAAGCGAGCCCCATCACTTACGTCGATGGAAATTCTCCGCCTTTTCTAACCATCCATGGAACGGAAGACCGAACGGTTCCTTTCATCCAAGCGGAATTATTTCATAATAAACTTCGACAAAACGATGTCGAAAGTCGATTGCTTCCGATTCCCGGTGCCGACCACGGTAACGACTTTCTTTTTGCCGGTGATGAATGGTACAAGGAAATTTTCCTATTCTTCGATGAGAAACTGCGAGATCAGTCTCATCGGATGCGCCGGTGATCAACGACGCTGATTGTAAAAGCCGAATGACATCAATAAAAAAACCGCGACATCTGTGTCGCGGTTTTGGGAGCGAAACCAATCATTCAACCGATCATGCTTACTTCCTGGCTTGAAAACGCCTGCGTGCAAACGGCAGAACCAAGGCGCCGAGCCCGAAAATCAGGGCCGTAGCCGGTTCCGGCGTGGCATTCGGGACGACATTGATCATGACATAGGCCAAGTCCTGATAATCCCAGTCCGAATTGGTGGTCATATCTTCCCAACCGAACAGGTAGGCCGAAGTAATCGAGTCGTCGTTGAACATAATGCGGATCAAATCGGTTACATCGAAGGCGACCATGTGATACAGGTTGTCGCTGTTCAGTTCGGGATCGGAACCATAAAACGTCTCCACTACCGACGAGGGTCCCGAGAGCCAAGTTTCGAGGGTGAAGTTATACTCTCCTGCGGCCATGTTGAAAATCGTCTCGCTACCGAGGTTGTCCTGAAAAGTCCAAGAGGCAAACGTTGTGCTATCAACAGTCGTTCCGGTGGAATCGACCAGGCTGAGCGTGTGTCCGTAGGCCGCGTTCTTGAAAGAAGAAACAATCTTGGCTCCTTCGTGAACCGACCAATTGGCTACATCCACGTTCACGCCGCGATCATCGAACAACTCCTGACTTGTGCCATACTCGAATCCACCCAACTGTTCGGTAAAATAGGTATTGAAGAGCGTGGCAAGGGACTTATTGTCCCAAGTGTCACTTTGGCTGATCTGGAGCGAATCGAGGCTGCCATTGGTAAGCCTATAATCGACGACATCCGCATGCGCGAACGAAGCGGTGACAAACAGGGCAGCACAAAACAGGGTAGCGGCAGTCGTTTTCATTGATCCATCCTCCAGAAAGAAAGCGTCCGTAGCAAGTTTTGCTCAAGCAACGGCGATTGACAAACCAGGCAGCCTTTGCAATTTCTCAAGGGTAGTGATGCAATTATCGTGCCAGTTGAGAAAAGTAAAAATACGGAATTCAGGCGAATAATCTGGCCGTCTCAGCCAGAAAAATATTTCACTGGTGATGCAAAAAACAGCATTACACCGAAAAAGTCCAGCGAAATGCTACAGGGACCGCCTCTTTTCATAAGGGTGTACCATGGAAGAAATGCCATACCTCGGCTTCGTTGCGGCTATTACACCATTCAAAATCGCCAGACCTGCGTGGTCAGGGCAAAGGGAAGGCCGTAGGCGTCAGATTCGATTTCGACGTAAAAAGCAAGATGTCCCGAGGTCGGTTTAGGGATCGTCAGTTCCGGCAGCGCATCGGCGTCGATTTTCGTCGATTCCCACTTCGCTTTGCGGAAATCCTTGGAATCGGAGCGGGCCGTCCAGAGCCGGACTCGTTCTTTCGGCAAATCGGTGTCCAGCGTGACAGTATAGGCATCATTCTTTTCTTCGAGCTTCCAGTCCAGCCGGGGCCAATCGGCCCCCTCGGCGGCATGACGGGCGAAGACGGCAATCGACTGGACCGCCTTGGGAAGCTGGGCATCAAGCCCATGGCCCGCGTTGGGTAGCGTGAGGATATACTTCACACCTGATAATTCGTTCCAATAATTCTTCGTCGCGTCCACGGTCCAGTAGGGATCGTTCGTGCCGTGAACGAGCATCTTCGGCAACGTGAGCCGGGAGCGGTAACTGTACGGATCAATCATTTGCCAGAGATTCTTCTTAAAGCCCGTGAACTCCGGTTCGTCTTTATTAACGAGTTTACGATCGGTGTAATCGTGAATGCTCGGACTGAAATGCCCCCAGGTTTCAATTTGATATTGCATCTGGACAGGCAAATTGAGCGTGTCGATGACAATCGGGGCAATAGCGACGACCCGGGCATCCCGCGTTGCGGCGGTGAGCCAGGTTGTCCAACCGCGTTTAGAAGCGCCGGTAACGACGAACTTTTCGACGTCCAGGTTTTTTTGTTGTTTCAGGAATGCTTGCACGGCATCCATGGCCCGGACCGCGCTTTTCGCCATGGGAAACAGCAGGGGCCAGGTTGTGTCCTCCGTTTCCAGGGCTTTGAGCAGGGTTTCACCGATCAGGGCGTCTTCGCTGTAACCTCCCAAAAGCGGCTGATTCGGAACCTGAAAAAGCATGACGGAAATCATGCCCGTCGCATTGGACAGGGTTCGACCGAGAACCTGATCGCCGGTGCCCGGTTTTTTACCGATGCCTTTGCCGGTGATGTACAGCGTGGCGTGTTTCGGGTAAACCGGTTTTTTGGGCAGCGAGACGAGGATAAAATGCTTCCAAGCGATGCCGTGCCAGGTTTGCGATGTCATTTCCAAAAGGAAGTTTTCGTCGTCAAAGGTTTCGACGATGGACCATTGGAAGGTATTGTCCTCCAAGGCTATGTAGCGGTCGAGGTCTTTCGGTGACGTGTCCTCGGCAGCGAAAGTTGAGGCGAAGCATCCGAAAACAAGTCCGAAAACGAGAATGACGGCCGGGAACCGTAGCAGTGCGGATCGACAAAAAAAACTCATGAGAATGATGGGGCACGGTAACCGCGCCGAATACGGGTTAAATGGCCTTTCGTGGAAGATCGCCGACGATGACGAAGGAGTCGGCGACTTCTTTCGGAATGCGGACGGGGCGGCCCGTTTGGAGATTGACAAAGGCCCAGAGGGTTTCCGCTTCAGCGACGACGGTTCCATCCCGGTCACGGGTGAAGCGGTATTTTCGCGTGGAACGGACGCCTTTCCAGTCGTAAATCCAGGTTTGAACCGTCAAATGGTCGCCTTCGGCCGCTTGGGCAAGATATTCGATCGTGTGCCGCCGAGCGAACCAGTTTTGGCCGAGTTCGACATATCGCTTGGCCGTCCAGCCGTTAGCTTCAGAGTGGGCAATGGCCGCCTCGTTCATCCAGCGAAGATAACAGAGATTATTGGCATGTCGGTTCTCGTCGATATCGGTGGGAAGAACGACGACATGGTGTTCAAAAACGGGGATCGGCAAGGCAGGATTTTGAAAAAAAGTCGTCCATTGTCATTTCTCCCTTCGCGTCGCTTCGTTCGAAATGACGGTTATCGATCAACAAACATCAAGCGCGCGGCGCGGTGAAGCCGATTTCCACGGCCATGGGGCCGAAATCGGTCTGGAAGGGAATCGTGATCGGTTGGCAATTTTCGGGGAACCGCAATTCCGTGTCCGTGCCATTGATGACGTTCGGCAAACTCAGGCTCAGTTTGTAATCCTCAAGCTGGGATTTGGCGTTTCCGGCAATGACGTTGGTCAGTTCGCCCACGGCGTCGAAAACGTCGGCGTTCAACTCCGTGCATTCTTCCATGAGCATGGCCGAAGCGCTTTTCAGGGCGAGTTCCGTGGACATCGTCAAAACGACCGTGCCCGCCACAACGCCGGAAAGCCCGATGATTCCGCTGATCGGATACAATGTCTGCGGATTTCTCTTGAGTTGCGGTGCTTCCCGGGTCACGGTGCAACCGACCATCGTCTCCAAGGTTTTTGTGACGGCAATAATGAACGGATTGATAAATTCGACACGGACAGCAAGAGACATAACGCTTCCAGGACAAAGGGAAGATGGCACCGAACCTCAGGATGTGAAAAACCAACGGTACTATGATAGCCCAATCGATGAATAAAATCAACGGGGTTGTCGATTTGGGATTTTTTTAGCTGCGGATGCGTTTGGGTGCTTTCCACGTAAAAACAGCTAAAAATGCAAAACGGGTAGGAGTTTAAGGACAATCCAACATGCGTTCGAGACAAAGCCGGGCCTCGGCGGCGAGAGTTTCTTCGACCCGGATCACGTTTTTTGGCGTGCCCGCCTCAATGGATTCGAGCACTTCGGCCAGCTTGGGCAGTTCGATCATGCTCATCGTTTCGCAGTAACTCGGCTCGGGGGACAGGCACAAGACCGTTTTGTCCGGATTTTCTTTGGCCAAACGCTCGACAAAGCGGGATTCGGTGCCTACGGCCCAGATCGAGCCTGATTGGGATTCCGTGATCCGCTTCAAGATAAAACTCGTTGAACCCGCTTCATCGGCGGCGTCGACCACGGCCCGGCAGGATTCCGGGTGGACGATGACACGAATACCCGGATGCCGTATCCGAACTGCCGTGATTTGCTCGACCGTGAAATTTTGGTGTACGCAGCAATATCCGTTCCAAAGAATGATTCGGCTTTCGCGGAGCATGTCCGCTGAAAGACCGCCCAGCGCAAGGGCGTTGCGATCCCAGAGCGGCATCGCGGTTTCAGGAATTCCCATTTTGAGCGCGGTATTTCGACCCAAATGCTGGTCGGGAAAGAACAGAATGCGTTTCTTCTTCGAAAGAGCCCATTTCAGCACCGAAGCGGCATTGGTCGACGTACAGGCACTGCCGCCGTGACGACCGCAGAAGGCTTTCAAATCGGCGCTGGAGTTGACGTAAGTAATGGGCGTGACATCGTTCACATCGATGACCGTTGCCAGTTCGTCCCAACAGCGCTGAACTTCCGAACCCGTGGCCATGTCGGCCATGGAGCATCCGGCTTTCAGGTCGGGCAGGATCACATCGACCCGCCGGCCACCTCGTCGGGCGATTTTCTCCGGGCTATTGGCCAGAATGTCAGCCGTTTCCGCCATGAAATGGACACCGCAAAAGACGATCGTTCGGCAGGTGTCATTCGCGGCTGCGGTGGCGCTGAGCTGGAAACTGTCGCCGCGAAGATCGGTGTGGACGATCACTTCTTCTCGTTGATAATGGTGGCAGAGAATCAAAAGGCGATCGCCGAGCTTCCGACGGATTTCTTCGATGGATGACATGAGAATTGAAAATGGTGAAGTGATAAGAGCCCCAAGTGGAGGGCATCGCAACTTGGGGACAACCCGGCTATTTCGCCTTTAACGCCTCAAGTTCCGATTTTTCCGTGGAAATGAACCAGTGGTGCAGAGTCAAGCAAGCTAAGGCGGCGAGGAGTAGAGCCCAAGCGACGGACTCGAACTTGGTACGCAACGTTTCTTCATCGAACCAGTTGCCGGCCGTGACCGTTTCCGCATCCAGCAGGTTCGATTCCGTGGCGGAAAGGGTTCCCACGGCGAATTCGTATCGACCCGAGGAGGCGGTGACCTGATAGAGTCCGACTTCATCGCCGGGAATTCGTGCCGCGCCGGCGGTAACGCCGAGCTTCTCGATTTTTCCCGAGGGCGTCTTGACCGAAATTTCCTTGTCTCCGTCGGCGGCGACGAATTCGGCTTCGGTGCCCAATTTCAAGTTGTTTCGAGCAATGCCGGGTGTGAGCCCTGCCCGGTAGCGGAGCACGTTCCAGAACAAAATCGGCCAGCTAGGATGCGAGGTGAGCGTGGACAGTCGGTCGTTGATTTGCAGTGTCAAGAGCCGTGTTCCGTCGCGGCGCCGCAGTTCGGCCAAGAGCGGGACATCCCCGGCGGAAATCACGGGTGTACCGTCCATCCGGATCGTTTCGTTGCCGCTCCAAACCACGCCTTCGAGTGTCAAACCGTTGGCGAGCGTGCTGCTGTGGTCGATGATGAAGGGACCGATGAAGGATTTGATGTCGTCTCCGGTCGTGGGTGTGATGATTCGGACCGTCCAAACGCCGGGAATGTCGACCGTTTCTGTGCCGATATACATGTCGGGGTTTTCCGTGACAAGATCGGCGATGCCCGAGGTTTCCACGGCCCGGCGAATTTTCGGCGCCAGATCCCCCGGCAACGAACCGAGTTGGACCCGGACGGGTTTTCGGCTCGCGGGCAGGATCGTCAAACGGTTATCAAGGGCGAGCATGTCGTCGCCCAGGCGGACTTCGATGGTTCCCATACCCTCGCGCAGACCGGTTCGGATCAGGTGAACCTGGCCGGGTTCGAGCGTTTGGTTGTCGGTGTAAATTACACGGCCCATCTGTGGTTCAACAAGCGTCATGTGCAGCGGTTGCGGCGACTCGGACAGATTGGCGATTTCCAGAAGGAGTCGGTCCCGGTCATCCTGGAAAACCCGGCTGGAGTGGATGATCGCCAGATTGTTCAGCGGTTTGCCGAAAGCTCGCCAGAGAACGCGGCCTTCGGCGATTTCGCCGGTCGGGCCCCGGTCGGTGACGACGAGGAATTTCGTGTCCGCCGAAGTGATGTTCGAAGCGAAGGAAATCGCGCCGTCGAGATCCGCCGTGGGGGATTCACAGGTCCAATGTTGCAGGATGTCCCTGGCTTCGGCCGCGTTTTTAGCCCGACCGGCTAGAAGCTGTGGTTTCGCGCCGGCGAGCAGGAACTGGGCCGGGTAACCGACCTGGGTATCGAGCAAACGGTCCAGTCCGTCCCGAGCCCGACGAAATGCCGTATCGTCCCCGGACCCCGCGTTCATGGAATACGAGGCGTCGAGAATGATCATCGTGGGTTGGCCGAGCGATTCGAGCCGCATCATGGGTCGAGCCGCAGCGACGGCGAGCAGGATCAGGGCGAGAAGTTCGAACAGTATCAAAAGCGGAAGCTGCAATCGCTGAATCCGCCGACCGCCCTGTTTGGCCTGACTGCGATCGACCCAGAGAAACAAGCTGGAAACTTCACGCCGCCGGGAGCGCGTCCGGAAAAGATAGATTCCGAACACGACGGGAATGGACGCCAGCGCTAAAAGGGCCCAGGGGGTTGTCAGCATGGTTATGGTGGGGCGAGCAGGGACGCAATCTCTCCGGGGGGCTGCACTATTCGCTACACCTCCGGCTCAGGGTTCTTTCAGGATAACAGAATCGCCCGTATTGTTCAATGGCCGCGAGAATCTGTGTTCCAGATCGGGAAGCCAAAGATCGAAACGGCGGCGCTGGGTTTCCGGAAGTTGCTCCCGGATGGTTTGGGCGGCGTCTTGAAATCGACCTCGGTCATAAGCGTCCTTGAGCATCCAGCCCAAGGCGAAAAACCGGGCTTCCTGGAAATCCGCGGCACCGAACCAAGGGCGGTTTCTCGCCAGCCGGGCGCCACGCTGTGAAGCCGGTTTTTCCGGAAGCGGGTCGCCGAAAACCAGCGTGTCCAGGAACAGGATTTGCCGCTTCAAGGCTTGGTCGGGTTCGTCCGGATCGACCGTCTCGCCGGGAAAATCCATGGCCCGGAATTCCTCAGCATTTTCCGTGATGTCCCACTCACCCGTGTATGCGTCTACGGCCAAACGGCGGAAAGCGACGCGCCAGTCCCGTTTTTCATGAACCTCGAAGAAATCAAAGACCCGATTGACCGCATCGTACTGCCGGGCCGCGATCATTCGGTCGATCGCTTCGAATTGCTTCGTTTTATCCGTGGTCTGGAGAATCCGGCCGACGAACAAATCCCGGGCTTTTTCCGTTTCCCCGGCGTTATCGTACAGCACGAAAAGCCGATCCAACTCGGGTCCGCCGCGGTCCCGGGCAACGACTTGCTCCTGAAAACGCACGGCAGCGGCGAAATCACCGAGTTTTTCGGCGAGGTCGACCAGGGTTCGAAGCACGAGCAGTTCATCGCCGGGCGGTTCCGGAATATTCGGCTGGGCGGCCAGATACCCGGTGAGCGTTTCATACGCGCCGTCGAGAACGTCAAACGACTGGTAAACCCGGGCCATACACAGCGCGGCTTCGGCCGGGAGTCGCCCCTGGACGGTCCGTCGCCGGAGCCGGTCGAGCAAGTTGTTGATCTGCCCCGCCTGATGGTAATAGCGGCTCAGCGCGTCGACCACGGTGAGCCGGTTTTCCGTGGATTCGCCGCGTTCAAAAAGCCGCCAGGCGATTTCAATGGCCTCGGTTTCCCGGTCGGCCCGGGCCAGCGTTTCGGCGAGGAGCCAAAGGGTTTCCACGCTGCCCGGCTCGATGCGCAGCGCCTGCCGGAGCGCGTCCACGGCTTCGTCCCGGCGGCCCAGTTCGAGCAGCATTTCGGCATAGAACCGGACATTCGCCGCGCTGCCGGCCCCGAGAGCCATGAGAAGCCGGCCCGTTTCCAGCGCGTTTTCCGTTTGCCCCACGGAGCGCTGGAGCGTGGCCAGCCGCCGGAGACTGTCCAGCCGCCAAACGCCGTCGAGCTTCGAAAGGCGGTCGTAAATCGCCAGGGCCCGGACCGTGTCGCCGTTTCGCTGGAAGGTCTCGGCGGCGAATTGCAAAAACCGGGGGCCCGGCTCGGCGATGGTCAGCGACTTCTCGATGATTTCCGTGGCGTCCTGGAGTCGAATTTCGGCCGCACGGTACGCCGCCAAACGCCAGAGCAAACGAATCAGGGTCGGCCGTGCGGGATAACCTGTCGGCAGCGAACCTTCGGGCTTCGAGTACTCGGCAAGCTCGATTGTGTTCAAACGGTCCTGGAGCCTTTGGGCCATGCCGTCCAGCTTGCCCTGTTCTTGAAGAAACACGACTTCCCGCCGCAAAAAGGTGTCAAAATACTCTTCGCCGTCGAGTTGTCGCTCCAATCGAGTTAAAATGGTCGCCGCCTCGTCCAATTCGCCCTGTCGAACCAGCGCCGCGGTGTAGAGCCATTGCGTTTCGACGTTCTCGGGAGCCAGCGACGCGGCTGCTCCAAGGGGTTCCCGAGCTTCGGCGACGTAATCCAACGAAAGCAGGATCGAACCGAGTCGGGCAAGGTTTTCCGGCGTGCGGTGCTTTCCTTCGACAATGGGTTCAATCGCAGCGAGAAAACCGGCTTTGTCCCGCC
Source organism: Thermogutta terrifontis (assembly GCA_040393745.1). Classification (GTDB taxonomy): domain Bacteria; phylum Planctomycetota; class Planctomycetia; order Pirellulales; family Thermoguttaceae; genus WRKP01. Next base: position 19,422 of record JBEBTM010000013.1, read on the forward strand.
GACCATGGTAGAACATCGCAAGGTATTCCCGATATGTCGTTTCGTCGGGCCGAAGCTCCACGGCCCGGCGGTAGAGTTTTTCCGCTTCTTCGGGTAGATAATTTCGAAGCAGCAAGTCGGCCACGGATACTGCCGTAACCGGATCGTTTGGAGCTGCATCGATCCGTTTGAGCCAGATTCGGACGGCCTCGGCTTTTCGGGTTTTCTCGTCAAAATCCCGGTTTTCCAAGACAATCTGCCCCCAGCGGGTCAGGATGTCGGCGTTACCTGCCATAAGACGGTTGATTTCCTCGTACTGCGACGCGGCGGCGGTCAAGTCTTTTTGCGTGACGAGCAGTTCGGCCAAATCACGACGTAACGCAACGTCATGGGGGCTTTTCCGAACGCCGTCTTCCAAAAGCGATCTCGCCCGGTCGGATTCCCCCATCTTGCATCGTGTTTCGGCCAGCCTTCGTGACGACGCCGTTTCACCGGGATGCCGGGTTAACCGTTTCTCGTAGAAATCGGCCAGACCCGGGAAATCGTCCTGCTGCTGAAAGATCGCTTCGATCCGATGACGAACCGATTCGGCGGGCCAGCTTTCCGGAGCCAGACGGTCGAGCAGGGCATCGTAATCGGCCAGGGCGTCTTGAAAACGCCCCAATCGCCGTTTCAGATCAGCCGTTACCGAAGCGAAGCGAAGTCGTGAAGCATCGTCGTCGGCGCTGTCCCGGAGTTTTTCGTACCGGGTCAAAGCGTCTTCGAACCGGCCTTCAATTTCCAGCGTTTCCGCGATTCGGGCCATTACCTCCGGATCGTTCGGAAACAGGATTTCGATCCGATTCAGCGCGTCCTCGGATTTTTTCATTTCGCCAAGACGTCGATAGGCAGCGGCAAGCGTTTCCAGAACAGTTTGCACATCGGTCCGAAGTGGCTTTCGGACAAAAGCGCTTTCCAAGACGGTTGCAGCCTCGTCGAACTGTCCTGCGGCGAAAAGTGTTTGCCCGAGATAGAGGCAGGGTAGCGCGTTTTCGGCGTCCCATTCCGCAGCGAGCCGGAAAGCGTCCAGAGCCGCAGCAATTTCGCCTCGCCGCTCCTGAACGAGCCCCAGAAGAAGTTGCGCCCGACTCGCCTCGGGAGTTTCCGGCTTCGCGTCCTTGATAAGCCGTAAACATTTTTCGAGCAACAGGCTCGCGTGGCCCGTATCGACGTAATGCCCGTAAACCCGGTCGAAACTGGTCCCCCGCCTCGGCGATTGGACCACGATCGTCCAGAATCGATCGACAATCTGCCGCTCTGGAACGGTAACGTTCGGCCCTTCCGTGGCAAACACAATGCCGATCACCCAGAACATGCCGAGCAAAAACAGCGCCAAGCTACCGGAACTTCTTTGCCGCTTCCACGGCCAGTTCGTCACAGCGTTCGTTTTCCGGGTGTCCTGCGTGCCCTTTGACGTGAGTGAATGTAATTTGATGTCGGTGGACCAATTCATCAAGTTCCTGCCAGAGTTCGACATTTTTGACCGGTTTGAATTGATTGCCCTCTTTGCGACGCCAGCCGTTGGCCTTCCATCGCGGCATCCATTCTTCAATTCCTTGGAGGACGTATTTCGAGTCGCTGACCAGTTCTACGCTCGTCGGTCGGGTCAGAGCTTTCAGACCTTCGATCACGGCGAGCATTTCCATGCGGTTGTTCGTCGTGTTTGCTTCACCGCCGGACCGCTCGATTTCCTTGCCCGACACCGGATGTCGAAGGATAAACCCCCAGCCACCCGGTCCGGGATTTCCGCTGCATGCGCCGTCCGTATAGAGTATCACTTCCGTGTTCATATTTCCGTCGTCCTGCCGTTTTTCTCTTGTATTAAATGCTTAAAATGGCTATGCTCAATCGAAAAATCCCGTTGTGCGGAACCGTTCACAGTAAACTCTTCCGATTATACAAGTTATTACCCGGAATGGGAGTCCGAAACGGTGATTTCGCCCCACAATGCCCGAAAAAAGTTTTGCTTCCGATGAACGCCTGTCCGAATAAGAAGAAGACGTTTCCTCTTTTGCGGATATTGCGGACGCCAGCAAAGCGTAAATTGGGCAATTTACGAAGAAGTTGCTTGCTTTTCTGCAAATTAGGTATTAAAATCCTAGCGACTCCCGTTGTCCCGATCACGGGAAAGGTGGGTCGCGTCCATGGAGGGAATGTTTGATGAAAAAACGCTGGTCGCAAACCGTTATTCTGGCTTTGTTCGTGTTCGGTCTGAGTTTTGTCCTGTCCATGGTTCGAGACCAGGTTCACGGTCAGCAGCCCGGCGGTCAGGCACCTTCAGTGGTTGTTAAGCCACAGTGGGAGCCGCCACGATGGCCCGTGGAATTCAAGGATTATGACGATCCGACCCAACCGGGCCGGAAGGTCACGATCATGACCGTGGTCGTGCCCGAGGAAAAACGGATCCTCGTTTACCGACTCGACATGGAAAAAGTAAAACTGCTCAGCGTCCGGAACATGCAGTTCGATCTGCAACTGGATGAGCACAATCCGGAATCGCCCACGCCGTCGGATATCCAGCAGGAGCTCCTCCGCTTGAGACGCCCCGGTTTGCCCGGCAGATAAACCAACAACTCCTTACTAACGAAAACAAGAGACGAGAATCATGAGCTCGGATTATTACTCCCTTGAAAAGGCCTCGGAAGTGCTGGGGCTTCCGACGGCGGAAATCCTTCGTCTGAGAGATAGCGGTAAACTTCGCGCTTATCGGGATGGAGCCAGTTGGAAATTCAAGAAAGTCGAGATAGACAACCATCTCGCCGAGATCATTAAAAACCGCGGTAAAGCTGCGGGAGCCGCGGAGAGCGATTTCGACCTGCTGGGAATGGATGACGATGAGGAAACACCGACGTTGTTGGCCGATGCGCCGTCCTTTGATTCGATTCTCGAAGATGCGTCGGTCGGCGAAAACATGGTCGACGCTTCACCCAAGGTTGCGGATGACGACGATCTTTTCGCCTTGGCGGACGACGATCTCTCTCTGGCCGAGGATAACCTTTCTCTGGCCGGAGGCGGTGTTTCCTTAGCGAAAAAACCGGACGTTCCATCCGCTTCCGATGTGGATTTGGCAACGGATGAAGACGATCTTGTTCTGGACGGCGGCGGGTCCTCCGCGAAGATCGACTTGGCCGGCGACAGCGGTCTTTCACTGTTGGATGCCGACGACGTCGAACTCCAGTCCGCCGAAAAAGGCGGCAGCGACGTTTTCCTGGAATTGGATGAAGACGACGATATCCTGTCCCTGGTCGGTGACGACATGGCGGCGGAAAACACGTCGACGATCCAGATTCCCGTCGAAGAGGATTTCCAACTTTCTCCCGATGCCGGAATGGGCATGGCCGACGATTCCGAAAGCGCCTCGCAGGTGATCGCTTTGGACGACGACAATATGTTCGGCAGCGGTCCCGTCGACAACTCGACCACATTTGGAGCCGCGAACGAATCGCCGTTCACGACGGGTGTGTCCGGGGTGAGTTCACCGGAATCCGCGTTCGGCGATTTCAGTGCCGCTCCAACGCCTGGCGAATTTACCGCAAACGCCCCGGCTTTCAGTCCGGCTCCGACCTCGACCGAAGCCAGTTATAGCGGCCTGTCCTTGGCTTTGATTCTGCTCGCCCTCGTCGGTTTGACCTTCAGCGGCATCGTCATGCTTGACCTGATCATTCACATCTGGAGCTGGGGCGAACCGTTCATCATCACCGGATTCACCTTGGAACTTCTTAAGGGTATTCTGGGGTAATCGGGCCGACTCTCCACGACGCCGTAGACTCATTTCAGCGCCGTGATGCCGGATTTCAGCACGAATTTGCGTAACGTCGGATGGTACATCCAGGGGATCTTCGCATTTTTGAGTAGAATTTCCCACACGGCGAAGCGCATTTTTCTTTGATAGTCCGAAGCCCGGAATTCCCGCCCCGGAAACGCCTCGGCCAAGGCGATGGCGCTGCCAATCGCGGAGCTGATCCCCTCGGCGGAACTCGGACTGACGAGCCCCGCGGCTTCGCCGATCAGGATGACCCGGTCACTGCCCGTCTGAATCGCTGTGCTGCTTCGGGGGCGGAACAGCTGTCCCGCTTCTCGTTTTATCGGCGAACCGAGGCGGATTCCCAGGGATTCCAAGCGTTTTCGGAGAGCCTCGAAATTCCGACGAACGGGTCCGCCGCCGAAGGGGACGAGTCCGCCCAAAAGCAACTTGTTGTTCTTCGGGATCGTCCAAGTGTA
>JBEBTM010000014.1:0-22965 GCA_040393745.1 Thermogutta terrifontis
TGCATGACGTCCAAATCGGCCAGCTTCCCGCTTTTCAGAGCCATAACCTGCCAAGCCGTCACGGAAAGATCGCCCATCGCCTCGTTGGGTGTGTAACGCCAGCCGCCCAATTGGGGGACCTGAGCGTTTTCAATAAACCGCAACGCTTCCTGGGCACTATGCCCCAGGTTCGCCGGCGTTTTCTCCATGCCGAAGGCCTCACAAAGGGCAATCGTTGCGAGTCCATGTGAATACATGCCTTGAGTGCTTGCGGTCAAATCAAGTCCCTGGACGCCGGAAATCCCCTTGAGCATAAGATAGTTGAGTCCCCGGGTAACCTGTTGTTGGTATCGCCCCGAACGATGCGTTTCGCCATTGCCCAGGAAGGCCAGCAGGGCAAGCGCGGTGGCTGCGATCCGGCTACCATGGTTTCCGTCATTCCCACAGAGACCGCAAGAGTGCTTGAATTCGAAGCTCCAGCCTCCGTCCCGTTCTTGGTGGGCCGCAAGCCATTGGAGCCCGCGCTCAATAGCTTCGAGACGCGGTCCACCGCCCCCGATGGGACCGTCGCCATCGGGAGAACCTAGGATTTTCGCCTTCATTTCGCCCCGACGCCCTTCGAATCCACCGCCGGGCCGGAAGCCGACCTGGGCAATCTTTGCCGCCTCACCACCGGATTCCACGGGCGCCGGCTCCACGTTAACGAGTGCAACCGTCAGGGTCGGGTTCAGTTGAATGACCGGCTTGTCCGATGGTTGGTCCTGGGTAGTCGGTTCCTCATCGATCGGGCCCGGCTGGACGTCGCCGCTATTTTTATCCTTATCGGGAGAGTCGTTCGAGGTGGGTATGTCAACCGGAATGTCTCCGATCTTTTCCGCTTTAGGGACATCATTGACACTGAGAATTTCAATGCCTCCCCATTCCTGAACGACAGGGACAACCCAAACAGCCAAGATAGCCAAAGCAGCCAAATGAATCAGGATGCTGAAAAAGGTGCTCAGCGATTCCCGGCTGCGCAACATCTTCCCGACGGTGGCCAGTAGCAGGGCCAACCGGCTTGGCGGTGTGTCGGTTTCGTCGTCAGCATCTTGTTTCCGCTTCGGAAAGAAGATTTGCCCGAGAAAATAGGACAGGTCGGAAAATTTCACGTTTGGAAACGAGGTTGCGCAGTCGTAGCGTATTCCTAATTGATCGGCCGTACGATCTGTTTTTCTTGCGTAGTTTACGGGATTTCTGGATTTCTTTCGATATTGCGTTCGCTATTTTGGGTATTTTATCAAAATCTCCCGATTGAAACGATCTTCCCGTCCGGCATATTCGCGATGGAAATCGAATATTTCCACGAAAAAAGCCGTTGCCCCCCTCTTTTTCGTAAAATTGCTCTGGATGGAAACCCGAATTTTGTGGTATGATGCGAGCGGGGATGGTGGGGATTCAACCAACATTCGTCACCAGCTTGACCCGTTCACGGAAGAACGCCCGAAAGGAACCGAAATTTTCCTTCTTTCGATGGTAGAAGGTTCCCTTTGGTTTGTACATCAAGGAGTCGATTGTGAAGATTGTCAAAAGAATTGCCTTTGTCTTGATTTGCTGCCTGGCGGTGGTCGGCGCTTATTCGCTCTTAAAGAAGGCCCCGAAGTTGCATGTTGACGACGAGGGTCGCAAAGCTCTCCAAGAAATCGGTATCGAGATTGGCGATGGACAAGCCACGGAAAACGGCCTTTCCGGTGTCATGTCAACCGTCCAAGGCGTCCCCTCGGTCGGCTCTTCGACGGTCGGTTCCAGTGCCGCGCCCACATTCATGGACGCCCCGGCGTTCGGTGCCGCCGCTCCACTTTACGGTGCATCTGCGACGGAAGCTCCCGCCTACGTGGCCGGAGGCGCGGCTCCACCCTTCGCGCCCGGTCCGGCTCCTGCGTTCGATCCCTTGAGCGAAGCTCCTACGTTCGCCCCTGCCGCACCGGCTGCCGCTTATGCGTCCAATGCTGCTGTTGAAGCGCCAGCCTTCCCTCCAAGTCCGGCACCGGTCCCGACTCCCGCGCCGCCGTTCAATCCGGCTCCCATACAGGAAGCGCCACCCTTTGCCCCGCCGTTTTCACCTGCCCCGGCGCCCGCTCCTCAGCATTCCCCATATTATCCGCCGGAAGCCACGGTACCGACAGCCGCAACGGCTCCCGTTTATCATCCTTATTCGCCCCAACCGAATTCTCAGCAATCCGGGACTCCAACCTCATACCAAACAACGTCTCTTCAAACGGTTCCAGCGGCGGTACCGCCGTTCGAGCCACCGCCGACCGGTGTCGGTCCCTCGCCTCCGCCTTGGGAGGGCCCGACCAGCATGATACCTTTAACGCCCCCCACGGCTCCTTGGGAATCGCGGGGGGATTTTCCCGTTTCAGGCGCTGCGCAACATGCCGCTTCCGAACCGCCGATCAATGGAACGCTTGCTGAGACATCCATGAAACAGGCCGACCTTCATGTTCATCCTGGTTGGGCTCCCTCGGCTGTCGGTAACGAAGTCTTTCTCGCGAACGAAAACGCCTTCACGCCTTCCCCCACGGCCAATGACCGTTATATCCGAAGGCTTCCCGTCGTGAACGAAGCGCCACCGGCCCAGGTCGTACCTGGAGCAGGACAACTTGCCACCCAGATGCCATCGTCGCAAGCACCGATGACGGAAGCCATTCCGATCACAACAACCGTGACTGCTTGGCCACATCAGCCCGACAACTCGCACTCTCCCGCCAATGAGCATCCGGCCATTTATCGGGAAGAGCCCATCATTTCCTTCTCCCAGCAGCAGCCGGTCGCGCAGAGAATCCAGTCGGCCCCGGCGAAATCGCCCGAAGTCGAAGTCTTGCCGTTCGCCGCTATTGAGCCGTCTTCGATTGCCGCGATGCCGATCACTCACCAATCGCCTAACGGAGTCACCTTCGGGACTCCCAACGTCACCTCCGACAGTTCTGCGGTTCGGTCCCCCTCTGAAACTCCCCTTGCTCCGCCGATCCAACAAACCGGCGCGGCGACCGTATCGGAAATCCGGCCTTCCGTCGAACGCTTTGTCAAAGCCCAGGGCATATTGGCCGAAACCGGCGAACCGCAACGGATTCACAACGCCTTTATCCAACTGAACCGACTTTACGAACACCGCGAACTGAGCGAAGCCGAGCGAGCATTCATGACCACGTACCTCGATAAAATGGCCTTGCAGGTCATCTACTCACGTGATGCTCACATCCTGGAAAAGCCCCATACCGTCAAACCCGGCGAAAGTATCGACCAAATCGCCCGGCAATACAACATCCCGGCGGCGCTGCTCATGAAGATCAACGGTCTGACCGGCTCACGTCCTTTGGAACCCGGCACGCCACTGAAAATCGTCGTCGGCCCTTTCGACGCCAAGCTGTCCACGCAGCGTGGTGAAATGACACTCATCCTCGGCGGCCTTTATGCGGGTCGGTTCACCGTCACCCTCGGCGACCAGGTGAAAAACCTCCGCGGCGAAAGACACATTATCTCGAAGACATTTTCGTACGGCGATCGTTTCATGACCCTGGACAATGGCACAACGCTTCGTGAAACCGACCGCAGCGGTCGGGGCGTGCTGCCCAACACGGTTTATTTCTCGGAAAAAGACGGACAGGAACTCTTCGACATCCTCTCCGAGCATTCCATCATTTCCTTTGAGGATTAGTTTTCACATCCATCGCGATGGAACCGCAACCGGGGCTTCCGCTCGCAGGGACAATCCGCAAAAGGGTCGTTTCACTCCCGGTTTTTCCGGTCCTTGTTACGAAAAAGATTACGATCCCGGACATTAGAATATTATGCTGACTTTTTGGGGACTTATTACCGAAACGGAAATAGACGTTTACGTCGCGTCGCAGCTTTTGCCGCCTTACCTGTCGCACCTGAGTCGGGTGCCGTTCCGTTTTGACATACAGTCGCCCACGGTGACGGGCCGGGAACCGCTGGTCGTAACCTACCTCGGCGAAGGTCGCCTCGAAGAATATCGTCTCAAACCCGAAGAGCACGCCGGGGGCCTGCTGAAAAGCATTTTGCCGAGCCTGGACGAGACGAACATCCGCTTCTCTCCGGACGGCCCCGTGTGGAGTCGGAATCCGGGCCTGACGATCAGTTCGGACCCCGATTCCATGACGCAAATCGACGGCCTGCGCATCTTTTTCGAAACGACATTCACGACCATCGACGAAACCGACACGCAGCAGTTCGCTCCGCCGGAAGCCTATGTCAGCGTTTCCCGGCAGGAATTATTTTTGAGCAAAAACACTCTGGCCCGCTATCTCGCCGCATGGATGAGCCGCATCGCGGGTCGCTGCGACAACGATGATCATCCGGCGAAACCCGAGCTGCAAATCATCGGCGGAGGATATTCGTTTCAGAGCGTACAGCTTGGCGGCGAATTCCTCCCGGAGAACGACGCCGTTTTTCAGGATTTGCTCCGGTTCAGCGGTTTGCGACGCGCCTTGGACGCCATCGGCGGCATGGTCCGTCTCGACATGGAAACCGGAGACACGGAAATTTCCGAAGAGGGTTTACGGCTGAGTTTGCTCCCCGAACCCACACTGTAGACTCACCGGTAAAGCAACCATTTGAGCCGCATAGTACGTAATACACTCCCCGTCATCGACGCCGGCGAATATCGCACGACAATGGATCAGCCTCTCGAACAGCAATACAAGGACCAACCCACGCGCCAGGTCACGCACCAGGGCATGACCGTCGAAGGCTTTTCACGGGCCGCGATGCAAACATACTGGCGCATTCCCGAACTGAAACTCGGTTTCGACCTCGGCGCCCAGCCCTGGTCGTTCATGGGCACGCCCCGCTGGTTCCTTTCCCACACGCACATGGACCATATGCTTGCGCTGCCCGCTTACGTGGCAAGGCGGCGCATGATGAAAATGGACCCGCCGGACATTTACTTGCCCGAAGAGGCCGTGGGCTCGGTCCGGCAACTGCTCGCAACCTATTCCCGGCTCGACCACGGCTCGCTGCCCTGCCGCTTGGTCGGTGTCAAACCGGGTGACGAATTGGCGATTTCCCGGGAGCTTGTCGTCACGGTTACGAAAACATTTCACACGATCCCATCGGTCGGCTACATCGTCTGGGAACGGCGAAATAAATTGAAACAGGAATTCCTGGAACTTTCCGGGCCTGAAATCCGGGATCTCAAGGAATCCGGCACGGCCATTACCGACGAATTCCGTTTTCCCCGCGTGGCTTATCTCGGCGACAGCACGCCGCAGGGTCTGGACGAAACGCCGGCGATGTACGAGGCCGACATTCTCATCCTGGAAATTTCCTTCGTCGCCAAGCGGCACCGACAGGACAAAATCCATCGCTACGGGCATATTCATTTGGACGACATCATCCACCGCAGGGACCGCTTCCAAAACGGGCTCATCATCGCTTCGCATTTCAGTACGAGATACTTCGACGGCGAAATCGTCGACACGATTCACCGGAAAATCCCCGATATGTTCGATGGCCGCTTGGAACTCTGGCTCTGAAAACGGGTCATTCTCCGAAAGCCAGGCGAATCGTCTTGAGACGCTTCAACTCACGGAGCGATTCTTCCGTATCGACATTGGCTCGCTCCAATGATTTCGGCTTCAAAACTCCGCAGCGATTCAAACCGGGACGATCCAGTATCGGCGGACCGGAAAATTCCGTTTCGGAAAAGAACCGTTCGTCGATCACCCGAAGACGGGTCGCGGCCACAAAGGTCGCAAGCTGAATCTCCCCGACATTTTGCCATGTTTCGGTCGGTCCCTTAGCGACCCAAACTCCACCGTCACCTCGAATTTCCATCATTTGCACTTCTTCAGGAATGACGATTGCCGGGTCCAGGAGACGAATCGTGTTTCCGCTGACAAGGCAGAGATTGCCGTTAGGCCCGACTTCCAGCGAACCGCACCGTGTATAAACGATCTCGTTGGTGCGGCCATCGGTGAACATCAAAAAGCCGTCGCCCTGAATGGCCACATCGAACGGTCGGCCTGTTCGGACAATCACGCCTTGCCGCATGTCGATACGCATCGGATCGGGGTTGCCTTCGCCGTTGAGGTCGGGATAACCCTCCTCTTCGTGAAACCGCTGTTTGAAACCGGGTGTCCGGCTCTGCACAAGATTAGACATGACGTCGAGAATCTGTCGCTCGATCAACCGGGTGTATTCCCGCATCTCCTCGGCATGAACGGGAACGGGGAGTAATAAAACGAACAAAAAAACGGGCAAAAATTTCATGGCGTGATCCTTTTTCAGTAATCGGTCAAAACGAAAATCGGTGAATGAAGAATCATGCCAAAAAAACTCACGATTGTCAAGAGAAACGCTGTTGACGTGAAAAAGCGTGCCGAACCGAACCGCCCCAAGTTCCGCTTCACTGCGATCGGGGCTCTTGGACAGGCTTTCGAAACGGGGTATACTGGATGTTCATACACACCCATCACACCCGTTTCCGTCTATCACCATATCCGCACGAAAATGAAGCACACGCCGTATTCCAAGGACGATTTCACGAAGCATCCGCTCATGTTCTATTACGAAGTCACGCAGGCTTGCGACTTGGCATGCAAGCATTGCCGGGCTTCCGCGCAGGAGCAACCCGGCGCGGACGAGCTTTCCACGGACCAGGCTCTCCGGCTCATCGACCAGGTCGCTTCGTTTCAGCGTAAACCGAACATGGTCTTCTCCGGCGGCGATCCCCTCAAGCGGGCCGATCTTTTCACGCTGCTTCGCCACGCCGCGGACCGGGGATTAACCGTTGCGTTAACCCCCTCGGCCACCCCGCTGGCCACCCGGGACGCCTTTGAAAAAGCCAAACAGGCGGGGGTTCAGGCCTTGGGGATTTCCCTCGACGGTCCCACGCCGGAAGTTCATGACGCCTTTCGCGGCTTCGAGGGTTCGTTCGCCAAAACGGCTGAAATGCTGGAAAACGCACGAAAAATCCAAATTCCCGTGCAGGTGAATACGTCCATCACCCGGCGAAACTTCCACCTCATCGACGACATGGCCGACTTCCTCGCCGGTGAAGCGTTCCGAGGCGCCGTGATGATGTGGTCCGTGTTTTTCCTCGTCCCCGTGGGCCGAGGCGTCGAGGAACAACGCATTACCGCACAAGAATATGAATTTGCGTTCGAAAAACTCTGGCGGCACGCGAACGAGAAGCCCTTTGCGATCAAGACGACCGAGGCTCCCCATTATCGCCGGTTCGTACTCCGGCAAGGAGGCAACCCTTTGGACGTTCCCCGGCCTTTTCGTTTCGCTCAAGAAGAACGAGGCGATCCGAGTACGATTTCCAGGACCCGGCACCGGGCTCCCTTGGGCGTGACCGACGGACGCGGCATCATGTTCGTTTCCAATCGGGGCGAGATTTTCCCCGCAGGGTTCCTGCCCCTCTGTTGCGGCCGGTTCCCCGAAGATTCCGTGGTCGATGTTTATCAGAAGCACCCGGTGTTTCACGCGTTGCAAAACCCCGACAATTTCTAGGGAATCTGCGGTCGATGCGAATATCGTTACGTTTTCGGAGGCAGCCGGTCCCGGGCATACGCCTTGACGGGCGATTATCTCGAAGCCGAACCCGATTGCTGCTACGAAATCGGCCAGGATCCGATTTACATGGGACAATGATTTCAGGGTCGGGGTCGGCGAAAGAAAAACAACCGTCTCCATGCACACCTTGATTTACCGGTCGAATTCCTCATCGGTCCTTGCGTTTCCGGCGGTCCTTTTTGACCGTGTGCTTGAATTTGACAATGGCCAAATTAAGTTCCAACGTGGTTTCGCTTTCGCTCACGTCGAGATCGTCTTCGAGCAATTCCGCGATGATTTCGCCGGTTTGGCGGGAAATCGATTCCTTTTCCTTGTCCGTCTTGGCCGATTGAAGCTGCCGCAAACCGCGTTGAAGTTCACGCATCCGGGCAAAGGCTTCGACGATCGCGAGGGCCGTTTCCGTGGCCTTGCCGCTTTTCAGGATCGTTGCCAGCATATATAAGCCTTTTTCTGAAAAGGCTTTGGGGAGTTTGCGTTTGCCTCCGTGACCTGATGTGTTTGAAGACGAAAGTTTCGACTTCAAGTCGGACCATTCTTCTTGCGAGAGATCCAGGACGTACCCCCGGGGGAATTTGTCCGGGTTATTCGCCACGGCCTCATTAACCCGCTTGGTTTCAACTCCGTAGAAAAGCGCGACATCGCTGTCGAGCAAAACGGGAGTTTCCCGCAATTCGAAAACGCTTTGTTCGACCAGTTGGATGATACTCATGGGAAGGTTTGCAGGCAGTATTTCGACCGGAAAAGCGCCGCAGGAGCGGTTGAATTCAGGCGGGAGCGCCCAAGATGTTCATGATTTCTTCGACGATCATCTCGGGTTCGGACATCCGGCCTGTCCCGAGTTCGCCGCAGCTTAGGAATCCCGATTCGGGTCCGATTATCCGGACGCCGTCTTCGAGAAGTTGCCGGACATTTCGCTGCACCGCGGGTTTTTTCCACATGGTCGCATTCATCGCCGGTGCCAGAAGCAGGGGCCCGTCGAAGGAAAGGATCAATGTGCTGAGCAGATCGTCGGCGATTCCGTGGGCCGCCTTGGCTAAAATGTTCGCCGTGGCCGGAGCGATGCAAAAGAGATCGGCATCCCGAGCCAGCTCAATGTGAGCGTGAATCCGGTTTGAATGGAAAACGTCGATTTGAACCGGTCGGTTGCTGAGGGCCTCAAAGGTTTTCGGGCCAACCAGTTCCGTTGCCGATTCGGTCATGACCACGGTTACGCCACAATCGCGCTGGCGGAGCCGACTCACAATCGTCGCGGCCTTATAAGCGGCAATGCCGCCGGTCACGCCAAGGAGAATTTCCGGTTTCATAACACGGTGGTTTTGTAATCACTGATTGCGACTCGCGATGCCAGTCACTCACTAAACCCCGTCGGTGAATTCGGTGTCGATAACCGAGTCCAAGGGTTCGTTGCGTTCCTGGACGTTGCCGTCCATGTCAAGGTAGATCTTGTCCTGCAGGATCTCCTGGATGACGATGTTCAACTTGTTATCGCCAGGATTGTCCGTTTCCACGAAGGCCCGGGCCCCTTTGTTCAGGTAGACCAAGCGGCGCTGGATCAGGGCGGAAAGCTTGAAGCGACCGCCGACTTTGTTGATCAGTTGTTCGTCTTTCAGTTCTTCGATCATTCGTTTGTCTCCCGAAATGGCGTTCAATTATTCTTGTTGACTCGTCCTATTTTTTCAATATGCCGATAAACTCTTTTACGGCCGTATCAAGCTTGTCGTTAACAATTCGATGCTCGAATTCCGCGGCATGCTTGAGTTCTTCCAGGGCCGTTGTCAATCGCCGCTCCATAGCTTCGTCGGTTTCGGTGCCCCGACCACGGAGGCGTTCCTTGAGCACGTCCACGCTTTTCGGCTCCACGAAAACCAACAAGGCCTCGGGATATTGCTCTTTGACCTTTTGGGCCCCTTTCACATCGATTTCCAAAACAACCCAACGTCCTTCAGCCAAACCTTTCAGGACGTCTTCCTTCAGCGTGCCATACCAGGTTCCTTTGCCGAAAACCTCGAAGCATTCCAGAAATTCTTCCGCTTCACGCTTCCGCTGAAATTCCTCCGGAGACAGGAATCGGTAATGCAGGCCATCGACTTCACCGGGGCGGGGCGACCGCGTCGTCGCCGAAACGCTCAATACCAGCGGGAGCCCGCTCTCGGCGAAAACCCGACGTAAAAGCGTGCCTTTTCCCACACCGGAAGGACCGGAAACGACAAGCAATCGCGGTTTCATGCCGGTTTTCGTATCTGTCATTACTCGATGTTCTGGATCATTTCCCGCATCCGTTCGATCACGGTTTTCATTTCAACGACCTGTTTGGTAATCTCGGCGTCGTTGGCTTTGGAGCCGATCGTATTCGTCTCACGGAACAACTCCTGGGTCAAAAAATCCAATTTCCGGCCGCAACTCTCCTTGGCCTTCATGGCAGCCGTGAACTGCTCCAAGTGGGATCGGAACCGAACCGTTTCCTCGGAAATATCGCAACGGTCCGCAAACAGAGCCACTTCACGAACCAAATCGGCATCATTGAACGTATGCCCTTGGTTTTCCATGATTTTCGTGATCCGCTCGGTCAGTCGCTGGCGGTAGGCCGGGGCGACGTTCGGGGCAAGCTCTTCGACCTGAGCGATTCGGTCTTCCAGAATTTTCAGGTTTCCCGCCAAATCCCGGGCCATTGATTCGCCTTCGATTTGTCGCATACCCTGGAGTTTTTTCAGGGCCTCGGACAAAGCTTTTTCCACCGTAGTCCAGGTCGCTTCGTCGTCTTCGCCGCGTTCGACATCGGTGTCAATCACGCCGGGCAAAGAAACCAATTGATCCAACCGGGGCTTCTCGCTTTTCGTTTCCTCGGCTATCTTGGCAATCTGTCCGAAATAAGCCCGCAGAACCGGCTCGGAAATGCGGTAATCCAAATTACGGTCTTCCCTGCGGATTCGAACGGTAACATTCAAGGTTCCCCGATCAACGGTTCGTCGAAGAAAGGGTTCAATGCGAGGTTCCAGAGCCGCGCATCCGTCCGACATGCGCAGCGACAGCTTGAAATAACGGTTATTGACCGCCTTGATTTCCACGGAAACGGCCAATCCGTTTTCACGGACATCGGCAGCTCCGAATCCTGTCATGCTAAAGAGCATAATTGATGAGTTACTAATGAACAGTGACGAATGACGAACGGCAACCAACGAATATCCGCAGGCAGACTTCGACCGCGAATACTCGTCGATTGCCGTTCATTGCTATTCCGCAGGCGCCGTCGGAGTCGAGGTGGTTCCGCCGCTTTCAGTGGTTTGCTGAGTTTCGGTCCCTTCTTTTCGCAGGCCGCTGGAGAGGCCGCTACCACCGCCTTTCAGGGAAATTACGGCACCGATGCACAGGACGAACCAGAGTACGGCCGTGACAATCGTAATTTTCGTGAAGGCATCACCGGCCTTGGTTCCGAAGGCGCTTTGTCCGCCCATGCCACCGAAGGCACCGGCCAAACCGCCGCCTTTGCCCCGTTGGATCAGGACCAGCAGGACCATGAAAACCGACATAATGGACAGCAGGACAATGAAAAAACTCTGTGCCATGGAAAAACCTGACTAGGATATAGGTACTTTGTAGGAATGGAACGGCAATACCGACGGAAATCAGCTCGGCAGGACAATGCCCATGAATGGAGCGACTTTCAGCGACGCACCGCCGACCAAGGCGCCGTCGACATTCGGCTTGGCCAGAATTTCCTTGGCGTTCTTGTCGTTGACGCTTCCGCCATACTGGATACGGACGGTGTCGGCAACGTCTTTGTTGAAATTCTTTTCGATCATTTTTCGGATCGCGGCGTGAACTTCCTCGGCCTGATCCGGTGTGGCGACTTTGCCGGTTCCAATGGCCCAGACGGGTTCGTAGGCGATGACACATTTTTTCATTTCGTCGTTTGTCAGTCCGGAGCAGGAACCGTCGAACTGGCGGCGAACAACCAATTCCGTCGTGCCCGCCTCACGTTCCTTGAGCAATTCACCGACGCAAATGATCGGGATGAGCCCGGCAGCCAAGGCGGCGTGAACCTTAAGATTAACGGTTTCGCTCGATTCACCAAGGATGTTCCGTCGTTCGCTGTGTCCAAGGATAACATATTGGCAACCCACATCGGTCAGCATGCCCATGCTGGTTTCGCCTGTGTAGGCACCCTCTTTTTCGAAATAGGCGTTCTGGGCACCGACGCCGATATTGGAACCCTTCAAAATCGCCGCGACCGGTTGGACGTAAATGCTGGGCGGGCAAACGGCAATGTCCACATCGGTCACACCGGCCGCTTCCTTTTTTAAGCCTTCCGTCAGTTCGAGCGAGGCGGCAAGCGTCAGATTCATTTTCCAGTTACCGGCTATCAGCAGTCGTCTTGTCATGATCAGGGGGAGAACCGTTTCCGGCTCGAATTACAAAGGTTAGTCGTCGGGATCGAATTTCGCCAAGGCGCAAGGCTTCCCCGATTTTTGATACTAAAGTCCGGATTATACCCCGGCAGGCCGAATAATGAAAGGGGGAATCAGATTCCGTTTGCCGATTTTGGGCGAAGCCCTTGCCGTTGCCTGCGGGCCTCGAAGAAGAGCACTGCGGCGGCCACGGAGACATTCAAGCTGTCGGCAATACCGAGCATGGGAATAGAAATTGCTGTAACTCCTTCACCTGTCCAGAGATTGGACAGTCCATCCGCTTCGTTGCCCAAGACGATTGCCGTAGGTCGCCGGAAATCGTATTCCGTGTAGGGAATCGCCCCGTCGCATCGGGCTACGGCCATGCGAATTCCCGTCTGCCGCAGGAAGCCCAGGCTTTCCGCCGTGCTTACTGCGGCGGCAGGCATGTGGAACACGGTTCCCATGCTGTTTCGAATGACGTTCGGAGAAAAAAAATCAGTCAGCGAATCGGCCAAGAGCACGCCGTTGAGCCCAGCTCCATCGGCACTGCGGAAAATCGCCCCGATATTGCCTGGCTTCTCTGTTTTTTCCAGAACAGCAAGAAGTGGCATTCCGACAGCGTCGATTTCCGTGGCAAACCGCTTCAAGGACCGCTCCGGTTGTCGGGCCACGGCCAGAATGCCTTCGTGTCGATCGCCAAACGCGATTTTTTCAAAAACTTCAGGCGAAACAGGTTGCATCAGGTTTTCGTTCAACGCTCCCACGGAGATAGTAGGAAGCAAGTTGTTCTCCTCGATGAAAATTTCAACAATTTCCACGCCGCACTGAACAGCCCGGTCGATTTCGCGGAGCCCGTCGAGCAGGAAAAGGCCCGTCCGTCGGCGCTGTTTACCCTCGCGTAATTTTACGACGGTCTTGATCTTCGGATTGGAAAGACTGGTTATCCTGGCTCGCATCGAGTCGTGTCCGCTGAAGATAAAGTTGAATGCTTGACGCCGTATCGAACGGTCCGGCTGTTTTTTTATGAGACACCGGAATCCCCCCGTTGTCAAGCGGCGGGTTTCTGGTAGACTACCGATTCCGTAGATGGTAGAAAGTTAAGATTATAGATTGTTTTTGAGGAGAAAACAAAGTCCATGACATTGTTGACGAAAGAAGAAAAACAGGGACTTATCGGTCAGTTCAAGCGTTCGGAAGGTGATACCGGTTCGTCGGAAGTCCAGATTGCGATTCTGACGAAAAAGATCAATCTTTTGACAGAGCATCTTAAGCAAAATAAACGCGACCATTCGAGCCAACGCGGCCTCATGATGATGGTGAGCCGCCGCCGCCGTCTTCTCGATTACCTGAAGGATCGCGAGCCTCAACGTTACGTTGACGTCATTCAATCACTCGGCATTCGAAAATAACGCCAAAAGCCGGTTTTTCCCAGTGGTAGTCCGGCATTTCTCATTTCGTGTCCCGCGGGTATCTGCGCGCCCGGAGCCGGGGCGTATCGCAACCAACGAACCATTGTTGTTCTGTGATTATACCCCTCCGTCGAACACATAAAAAATTGTTATTATTAGCGTTTCGTTATTGTCAAACGAAACAAAATCTGTAGAAAGACACATAAAGAGAATTCAATGAAAATCAGAGTTGAAAAGAAAATCGGCAAAGGCACACTTTGGATCGAAACAGGCGAATTGGCTAAGCAGGCCGCCGGGAGTGTCCTGATCGGTTATGACGACACCGTCGTCCTCTGTGCCGCGACGACCGGCCCCAGTCGGCCCGGTACGGACTTTTTCCCGCTCACTTGCGACTACCGCGAACGCACGGCGGCGGCAGGCAAGTTCCCTGGCGGCTTCATCAAACGCGAAGGTCGGCCCGCACTGAAGGAGATCCTCACCGCCCGTCTCATCGACCGGCCCATGCGGCCCCTTTTCCCCAAGGGTTTCTTCAACGAAGTCCAAGTCCAGTCGATCGTCATGGCCATGGACAAAACCGTTGACCCCGACATCTTGGCCATGAACGGCTCAGCCGCGGCAGTTGCGATTTCCTCGTTACCCTTCAACGGCCCGCTGGCCTCGGTTCGGCTTGGCTATATCGACGACAAATTCGTTCCCTTCCCCGATACCGACCAACTTGAAGAAAGTGAACTCGATTTGATCGTTTCCGGTAACCGGGACAATGTTCTGATGATTGAAGGTTTCGCTCGCGAAATGCCGGAAGATCTCATGCTTGAGGCCATTGCCGCGGCCCACGGTTACATCCGCGACATTGTCGATCTGCAACTCGAATTGATCAACCAGGTCAATCCGGTGCGGATGCAATACGACGAACCTGCCTACGAAAAACTGTACGAAGCGCTGAAAGAAAAGTTTTACGACGCCTTCTGGACCGCCAAGCGTACCTCTGGCAAGCTGGAACGCAACGCGGCCTGTTCCGAAATCAAAGCCAAGGCGAAAGAAGAATTTTTCCCAGCCAATCCCCCGCAAAGTGGCGAAGCGCCCGTTTGGACCGCCGATGTGTTCGACATTGCGTGGCATGAACTCGAAGAACGTGTGGTCCGGGACCAAATTCTTTCCGGCACCCGGCCCGATGGTCGTGGTACGAAGGATGTCCGCGACATCGAATGCCGGATCAACGTGCTGCCCCGGGTCCACGGTTCGGCCGTGTTCCAACGCGGCGAAACGCAGGCCCTGATCACCGTGACCTTGGGAACGGCTCGGGACGAACAACGCGTCGACGGCCTCTTCGACGAATACGCCAAAAAATTCATGCTCGACTATAATTTCCCGAGCTTCTCGGTCGGCGAATGCAAGCCGATCCGTGGACCGGGCCGGCGTGAATACGGTCATGGCGCCTTGGCCGAACGCAGCGTGAAACCGGTCATTCCGGAAGCTGAAGATTTTCCGTACACCGTCCGCGTCGTCTCCGACATCCTGGAATCGAACGGTTCGAGTTCCATGGCTTCGGTCTGCGGCGCCACGTTGGGGCTCATGGCCGCCGGTGTCCCGATCACGAATCCCGTTGCGGGCATTTCGGTCGGCTTGGTCAAGGAAGCCGCCGATAAATGGGTCCTCCTGACCGACATCATGGGCGATGAAGATCATTTCGGTGACATGGATTTCAAGATTGCCGGTACGCAAAACGGCATCACGGGCATCCAGCTCGACCTGAAAATCGACGGGATCAGCGAGGAAATCATCAAGCAAACGTTGGCCCAGTCGAAGGAAGCCCGGATTTCGATTCTCCGCAAGATGCTCACGGCGATTCCACGCCCCGCCAAGGAAATCTCGGCCTATGCCCCGCGGCTTTTCAAAACGAGAATCGAACCGGACAAGATTGGCTTGCTCATCGGCCCCGGTGGCAAAACGATCCGCGGTATTCAGGAGCGGACCGGCGCCTTGATCGAAATCGACAACGATGGTACGGTTTCGATTGCATCGTCGGATGAAGCGAGTGCCAAGGCCGCGTTGGACGAAGTGACCCGGATGACCGGTTCGGTGGAAATCGGCAAAATCTATGAAGGCCAGGTGACCAGTGTCAAGGACTTCGGCGCTTTCATTGAAATCCTGCCAGGCCGCGATGGACTTTGCCACATCAGTGAACTGGCCGAGGAATATGTCGATAATATCCACAATCACATCAAAGTCGGCGACCGGTTCCAGGTGAAAGTCATTGCCGTGGACGACCAAAACCGGATCAAACTCTCTCGCAAGGCCGTTCTGAAAGATCAGGAAGGCAACTGAGATATCTCCGAGCCGGGGGTGTGAGCCCCCGGAGGATGCAGAACGGAACGTATTTTGAAAGGGTGTGAAGACCGACGTCTCCGCACCCTTTTTTATGTTACTTATACGGTTCCCAAACGGGAAGGTCCTTGATCGAATCCTTGGCCGATGAGGACACCGGGACGCCCCATCGGTCGAAATAGGGCCCCAGGTTTTTACCCACCCGACGGGACATGCGGACCATCCACTGGTCCCGTTTTTCATCGTCGTTCTTGGGCCGCTCTTCATTGGAAAGTTTGCGGTATTCCCGGAAGACGTCCTTGAAGGCGTCCCAACCGAAGGCGTCAATCATATCGACGTACATGATCAAAGCCAGAAAGGCGTCTTTCTTCCAAGTATCGAACGGCGAACCCTTGGCGAAATGTTCTTCCCGCTTTCGCTTTCTCCATTCCGGTTCGATTTCCCGGCGGGTTTCTTCCTTTTTGATCCCGGCCACGGTTTCGAAAACGTAGAGCGTGAAAAGGTTGACCGTCACTTCGGTGGTCCCTCCGAAGGTCCAGTCACCGGATTGATGATTATGTCCGAATTCGTGGAAAAATCCCCAACCGTCCTTGGGATGCGTTTGCAGATCCACGAAGGTTTTCTGGACGTCCATCCAAGTCATTACGGGGTAACCCGAGTGCATATATCCGGCGCTGATTTGCCGGTCGCAAACCATGCGTTCGGGACGGTCCCGCTCTTGGGGCCGGCCACAAAGATCGGCACAGGCATCAAGCACCTTGTTCCAAAATTCCATGACCTCATCGGGATTGTCCAAATTTTTCAGGTTTTCGGTCCGCGTGGTCAGGATGAGTCGATCTGAAGCCAATTCGCCCCAAGGACCCGGCGCGTTACGAATTTTCTTCTTCCAATCTTCCAGCGACGTTTTTCCATGGACGTAAAGCGGCGATTCCACGGCCCCGCCGATTTCGATGGCAACCGTACCTTTTTTGAAATCTCCCGGAACTGTCACATAAATCAAACCGCCGAAGGGATTGGTCAGCGCCGTGTCCGCGTTTTTCAGATTTGTCTGCATCGAAATGTCCGGGTACCGGGACCATTCGTCGCTGCCCCAAAGACGGTCGCTATGAGAACCGATCCGGATACCTAGATGCCTCTTGTCGGTTGCATTGATCCATTCGGTCGGGACACGGACGATAATCGGCCGCCCCGGCACGGCGTAGAGCCCGGTCGAATGCCAATCGGGAACGGCGGTATCCACGGCGATCGTTTTCGTAACCGTTTTTGCGTTCCCCGGAACCATGCCGGGGAAATCATTCGCCGCAGGCATGGCGGGAATGCCGCCTTTGGAAACAGTCCCGCGAGCCGGCGCCCGCAGATATTGCTCCGTTTGCAGCGTAATCGCCAGGACATCCTCGGGCGCGGTCGCTTTTTTGATCTTGTTCTTTTCCGTTGGAATCACGGTTTTTTTAAGCAGTGGGGCCAGTTCGGCGAAAACCCGGTACTGCTTTTCCGGAATACATCGGATGCCATGATCCACGGAGGAAATGGCCGTGGCGATTTCCGCCGGCGTCAGTTTCACGGTCCCGGCCTGGTGTTCGCGCACCGCCTTGAGCGCTTCGGTCACATTGAGCAGCCTGAGCGATCGGGGGGCTTCGGGTACCGGGAAGAAATTCTCACCGTCCTTTTTCTCCGGAGCATGGAGATAACCGTCGGACCAGACGATCCCCATGGGACCGAGCAACTGATTGCCCGTATGTTCCGTTTTCAAATCCGTTTTGCCGGAAACCTGAAGCCAGCCCCAACCGAGCGAAGCCGTGAGAAGTCCGCCGCCTTCGGTGACAAAGCGACCCACCCGATTGACCTGCTCCTCGGAAATTCGGCTTGCATCGGCCACGAGCACGCGAAAATCCGCACCGGAACCGGGTTCGGGCAGATTGTTCAGCTTTTGTGTCTTAAAGCCGGTTTTTTCGATCAGATCGGCCAGTTTATCGTTCCCGATCACGGCAATAACGGCCGAGGAGTCGTCCCGGGCCAGCCAGAGCAGGATATTTTTGAGCAAATCACCCGATCCGGGGCGGCTCAGCATATCTGGACTCAGATAACCACCGTGGCCGAATGCCACAACGCGGCCCTGACGGAACTTCGCTGCGGCCAGCAGGGAAACCTGTGAGGAACCTTCCTTTCCGGCAATGAGCGAAACCGCGTTTTCACCGAAAATGCAAAGCGGACCCGGCACGCCGGCTTGGCCCACGCCTTCAACGTTTTTAAGCAGACGGTTGACGTCGCCCTCGGTCATCTTCTGCTCGGTTTGCTCACGAGCGGTCCGGCGACTGTTGCGGGACTGGGCGGCCAGGGAATCGGCAAACACACTGAAAAACAAAGCGGCAATGACCGGAATCGGGAGCACGCGTCGAAACATTTTTTTCCTCCATTCGCTTACGGGAACAACGCTCGAAAGAGCGATCAACGGAAACAGTCGAACACGGTCTCCATTGTATCCCGATGAACGGGGAAAATCAAATCGAATCGAGCTGCCCCACGATTTCCGTATATGCCGTGAGCAGGATTTCACCGCCGGGATCGTCCTCGGGCACGTTCGTCCGGGTTTCGAGAAGTTGCCGGAAGACGTCGAGTTCATCAAGGTCTTTCAGTGTTTTGCCGGGAGCCGTTTTCAGTTTGTATTGCAGCACGATTTGTTCGTTCCGGCACCGTGCGACGAAAATAAGCGGAACTTCCTCGCCCGCGATTTCCAGGACGTCTTCGACATGTTTCTGCAAATCGCCGATGCTGTCGGAACCGTTGTAGACGACTTCGAGTACGGTGCGCTTGGGCGTTTTTTGCACGGAATCCTTCACGGCTCGGAGTTGTTCTTCGATCTGCGGAAGCGTGCCGATCACACGCCGGACGTGCGTAAAAACGGGCACGGGAATCGGTTTCACGGCCGGTATTTTGCCTTCGAATTCCACCAGCAGGACAACCTTTTCCTGTCCGGCTTCGTCGAAACTCATCGGGAGCGGCGAACCGCTGTACCGCCGATTTTCCTGCTTGGCGACGAGTTGCGGAACGTGGAGATGCCCCAGGGCGAGATAATCGATTTCCGTCGGGAAAGACGCGTTGTCGATCTGTGAAAGATTGCCGACACGAATTTCCCGAACGCCTTCGGATGCCGTGCCGCCTTGGACGAAAAGATGCCCGCCTGCCACGAGGGGGATGTCCCGAGAACCTCGTAATTTCAGAGCTTCCCGGCAAATGTCCTCGTAATGTCGACGCAAACCGAGCAGGCTTTTTTCTTCTTTCAACTCAGCCGATTCGCCTTCGGTGCTCCACCGAAGATCGCCTTCCCGGAGAAAGGGAACGGCCGCGATCATCATCTCGGGCTCGGTGTCGGGACAATCATTTTTCCAGAGAACGACAAGCTCCTTGTCGACAAGTTCGTCACCGCGCCCGGCCGTTCCGACAACGTGAATTCCTGTTTCAAGAAATACCTCGCGGGGCACATCCAACAACGGAGCCGAATCGTGATTTCCAGCGATGACGACGACTTTCCGGCAAATCCGTGAAGTCCGAAGCAGGAAGCTGAAATAGAGCTTCTGGGCCCTCACCGGCGGGGCCACGGAATCGAACACGTCTCCGGCGAGGAACAACACGTCGACTTTTTCCGTTTCAAGAATACCGAGCAGCCAATCGGTGAACTCCGCGAATTCCTCGTCCCGGGCCAATCCGTTCCAGGTTTTGCCAAGATGCCAATCGGAGGTATGCAGCAGTTTCATGGTGCAAGACGAATCGATATTTTATTTCTTCTTGATGTTCTCCAAATACTTCAAATCGTATTTCGGAAAATCGGAATCGTCCGGGTTCTTTTTCGGTTTTATTTGTTTGAAATACGGTTTTGACGAATAGTAAAACTTATCACCGTATGTTGCCTCCGCCAAACCGTTTCGAATAAGCAGTTCATCCAAACACACCAACTCGTTATCGGAATTGACAACACAAACCAGCCGCAATTGCCGACCGTACTTGTCGGTTGCCCGAGGTCCGTCATGGAACAATACGATTTTTCCTCCGGCGTTCTTGATTTGTTTTTGGACGAAATCGGTCGCTTCCGCTCCGCCTTTCTCGTCGAATTCGGGCGCAAAAGCCGCAACGAACCGGACTTTGTATCTATTGCCGTGTTTTCCCGTCACGAAAATCGTGTCGCCGTCGACGACCTCGGCGGAAAGCCGTACAAGGTCGGTAAAGTCCTTAACCCGAAGCTGGCCGTTGTGTGTGATGATTTCGGGGTTCCTAGTGAATGTTTCACAAACGCCTTTCGGTTTCGGGTCAGCCGCGTCCGTAGCGCCGGCCGACGACGCTTGCATCATGACGAAAAGGACGGCGGTTAAAATCGCGAGAAAAGATTTATTTGTCAAGTTCATTTCGTAACGACAAGTCGGAATGGTGCGGCGATTTACTTCTCAAAAAAACTTTTTCGCTTCCAGGAACGCTTCCTGGATTTTCGACGGATCCTTGCCGCCTGCCTGGGCCATATCGGGCCGGCCACCGCCGCCTTTGCCGCCGACGATCGGCGTGACCGTCCGGATCCAGTCGACCGCGCTGAGTTTCTTTTTGAGCAAATCCTCGCTCAAACCGGCGACCAGCGTGACCTTATCCTCTTCCGGCAAGGCAAGCATAACCGCAACGGGACTTCCTTTGGCCTTGTTACGTACCTGGTCGATGATTTCACGTAGCAGCGCGATATCGCCTTCAGGAATGCTCCATGTAATCACCTGCACGTCACCGACCGTTTGGGCTCCCTTGATCAGATCGTCGATGTCGACCTTGCCGCCGGACGCGACCGTTTTAAGTTGCTTTTGCAGTCGCTTGATCTGTTCGGCCCTGGCGTCGATCCGGGCCGGAACATCCTCGGCGGGAATTTTCAATGCCGAAGCCGCCTGATGCAAAATCGAAGCGTCGGCCAAAGCCTTGTCCGCGGCCTTCACACCCGTGAGAGCCGTGATGCGACGCGTACCCGAGGAAACGCTTTCCTCCGAAAGAATCTTGAAGAAACCGATTTGGCTCGAATTGGTCAGATGCGTTCCACCGCAAAGTTCCTTGCTCTCGCCGACCTGGACGACCCGAACCTTTTCCGGGTACTTCTCACCGAAGAGCATCATCGCGCCGGTCTTTCGGGCCGCGTCGATGTCCATCTCGCGGCAGATCACCTCGGCGGCGTCGAGCACAAGCTGGTTGACTTCCTTTTCAATCTTGAGTAATGTTTCCCGGTCCACGGCCTTGTGGTTTGTAAAATCGAAACGCAAAATATCGTTGTCGACTTTCGAGCCCTGCTGTTCGGCGTGGGCGCCCAAGTGACGCCGTAAAACGTAATGTAGAAGGTGGGTCGCCGAGTGGGCCCGGGCCACGCCTTGCCGGAAATCCTTGTCCACCCGGGTTTGCACGATATCGCCGACTTTGATGGAACCTTCCTTGAGATGTCCGACGTGAACGACCAGTTCGCCGTCGACCTGCGCGGTCTCGACGTCGAACAAAAGCCGTTCGCCGATGAGCCGACCTTGATCGCCGATTTGCCCGCCCTTTTCACCGTAGAACGGAGTGCTGTCGAGCACGATTTTGATCGGCGCGCCGTGATTGATTTCGTCTTCCTTGTCGACAAGTTTCCCGTCGGCGAGAATGGCAACGACTTTCGACGTTTTCAGTTCGAGCTGTTCATACCCGAGGAACTCGGTCCGGTGCACGGTTTTCTTGACGCCCTCAAGCGGGTCGTTTTTGAACAGTAAATTCTTTTCGCCGCTGCCGGACAGTTCGCCGTGGTGTTCCATTTCCTTGTGGAAGCCGGGCCAATCGAACTGGAAATTATGTTCCGCGGCCAAGGTTTCGAACAACTCCGGCGGGAAGCCGTAGGTCTGGTACATGTCGAAGATTTCCGCCCCGGCGACCTGGCTGCGTTTTTTCGTGCGCATTTCGTCGAAAACGCGTTCAATGCGTTCGAGCCCGGAATCGACGGTGCCGATGAAATGTTCCTCCTCCGCTTTGATCACGCCGGAAACTCGCTCGACGGTCTCGGAAAGCTCGGGATACGGCACGCTCATGAGCCCGGCAACCGTGGCGACGAGTTCGTTCAGAAAAGGGCCTTTGCAGCCCATCTGGCGACCATCAAGCACGGCCCGGCGAAGCAGGCGGCGGATGACGTACTTTTCCTCTTTGTTACCCGGATACACATTTTCGTGAACCGCGAAAGTGCATGCCCGAATGTGGTCGGCAATGCGTCGCAACCGCCGACCGTTGTCGCCGGCCGGGTCGTACTTCAGGCCGAGAACATCCGCTCCGGCTTCGACCAGGGGGCGGAGAATGTCGATATGATAGTTCGTATCCACACCTTGAAGCACGGCCGCGCAGCGTTCGAGTCCCATTCCGGTATCGATGTTCTTGCTCGGCAGGGGACGCAGATTATTCGGAGGATCGCCCACGCGATTGAACTGGGTAAAAACAAGATTCCAGATTTCGACCGCACCGACGGGTGTGTCGTGATAGATTTCGCTGCACGGTCCGCAAACACCGTCGGGGCCCAGGCTCGGTGCGCTTGCGGGCCAGAAATTTTCGTCTTCTTCGAGATATTGTAACCGGCCGGCCGGTAGTTTGATTTCTTCGAGCCAGATTTTCGCGGCTTCATGATCGTCTTTGTACACCGTGGCCGAAAGTTTGGCGGGGTTGATGCCGAGCCATTTTTTATCGGTCAAAAATTCCCAGGCCCAGTGAATCGCTTCACGTTTGAAATAGTCGCCGAAACTGAAATTGCCGAGCATTTCAAAGAACGTGTGATGGTAAGCCGTGCGTCCGACGTTGTCGATATCGCCGGTCCGGAGGCATTTCTGGCAGGTGGTCGCCCGGGTGAATTCGAGCTTGCAGCGTCCGAGGAAATGGTCCTTGAACTGGTTCATGCCTGCGGGAGTGAACAACACGGACGGATCCCACCGGGGCACCAACACGTCGCTGGGCTTGCGAACACAGCCTTTGGATTCAAAAAACGCCAGATATTTTTCGCGCAGTTCGTTCGTTTTCATATCGTCTCGGTAAAGAAGGGTTCCGAAAATTCAGTCGCCCCCATTTTACCGTCCCAACCTGCTTTGGGAAGCCCCGTTTAACCGAGCGGCGCGGAGTCCGGCCTCTGCCGGCCGGGCACAGTTACATCCACGGTCCCCGGTTCGTTTTGCTTATTGCCCTTCCCCAAACAGGGGCCGCTGCGGAAGAATGTAGGGCAGGGGATTCAAACGCTGCAATGGCGACGGCGGTTGCGGCGGCGGGACGGG
>JBEBTM010000015.1:0-21767 GCA_040393745.1 Thermogutta terrifontis
TCCACCAACTGCTGCGCGTCTAAGCTGACACCGTCCTGCGAGAAGAACAATCGGATGACCTTTTTGCCGATCCCTTCAATTCGATGTGTCCAGCCCCAGTCGGTTGTTCGCAAGACCCGAATCGTTCCATCGACTCCGCCATAAAAAAGACGGTTCCGTGGAAAGTCTGCGACAAAACACGACAATTCCTTGTCGCCGAGTGGATCGGTGCGGATGATTTTGCCGGTTTGCAGGTTGAAAACATCAGCCCGTTGCAAAAATTCATCCGTCGCTCCAAGCGTTCCGTCTGGCGAAATCGTCAACATGCTGAAAGCGTTGTCCCCGAATATAAACTTATCGACCTGCTCAAAAGTTGCCGTGTCGTAAATACCAAGCTCACCGGATTTCAATGTGACATAAAAACGGGATTCGTCACCAAGGAATCCCGTTTTGGGCGTATGCGCTTGCGTATCGGAGAGGTCCAACTCCTTGAGAACCTGTCCCGTCTGAGCATCATAAAGCCGAACTCCGGGGCTCCAGTCCGAGACAAGGAAACGCTTCGAATCGCGGGTAAAAACAATCCTTTCCGGAGTTTTTTCTTTAATGCCCGAAAACGAAAAGAGTTTTTTTACACCGGGAAGCCGATAGACAACACGGTCGTTCTTTTTTCCGGCAATGAATGTCGAGAAATCGGGAGCCACCACAAGGCCGCAATTCGTTACGAATTCGGGAACGGATTGGATCAGCTTTTTTCCTCGGAGGTCAAATAGATGAGCGGCATTGTTCCAACCGACCGCCAGATACTTTTCATCGGATGAAACGTGGTTGGCGTAATTGCATCCAAAGAATCCATTCATCCTTTCTGTTTCCATTCCCGTTTTCGTGTCGAAAAAACGGCCGGTTCCCATGTCAGAGAAAAGAACGGTTTGTTCGTCGTGAAGAAAAACGGCCGGTAAAAATCCAAGTAGGTGCCCCTCCCATCGCTTTTCTTCATGGTACGTTTTCATTTCAACGATGGAAAGATCGCAACCGCCGACGGCAAGACGATCCCCATTGTCGAAAAAGAGCGATGGAAGGTAAAAAGTCGTCCGTTCACCACTTTGCGTTTCCTTCTCAAAAAGAATCTGGCCGGAATCGAGACGCTGCAACTGCAAGTAACTGGCCTCGTATTGATAATTTCCGAGAAGGAGATAATTTTGATCAGGAGAAAGAGCGGCAAACGCGGCTTCTCCCTTTGAAACAGGAATCTCTCTGACCACGCTGCCGTTGGTGCTGTCGAGAAACAGGAGTTTCTTTTTGACGCGAACCATCAAAAGTTTTCCATCCGGTGACCAACCCAGCGGTCTGGCTTCAAGTTTCGGGAGCGGAATATCAAAAACTTTCTTCGTTTCGACGTCGAGAACGAACAAAGTCGAACCGCTGTTCACCATAACGGCACGTCGTCCGTCCGGTGAGAAAATCGGATCATAGAGTTCGTAACGCTTGTTTTTCAAGGAAAATTCGGCGACGAGCTTTCCTGTGTCAGATTCAAGAAGCTGCGCGATGTGTCCCTCACCGCAAATCAAGACCTTCGAAGCGTCCGGTGAAATAGCCCGCCCTTTGATCCAAAAGTTATAGTTGCTATCTTTAGCTGACGGTAGTTGCCATGAGACTATGTCTCGAATCTCACCGTCCGGTCCCGGAACGGCATAATGCCTCATAAAGTTTTCATTGATTTCGTAAATTGTTTTTCCGTCTGGTGAAAACTGAATTTCATGCGTCGAATCACGCCTTTCCTCTTTCTTCCTGTTCGGTAGATTACAATGCGTGAGCAAATTCCATGTATTCGTATCGTAAACGCGGATATCCGAAGCGGTGCCGAGCGTTGCCAATTGGGAGCCGTCTTGGGAAACGATGATTTTCAAAATCGGACCTCTCACCGAAGAAAGAGTCAGAGGCTGCGGCGTTTTGCACGGCGAGAGCGACACAACAGTCATTCCTTGCTTATCGAAATCAGAAACGTCCGGTTCGCTCGGATCGATGACAACCTGTTTGCGCGTCATATCCCGAACCGTGATTTTTCCGTCTTCCGCAACATCAATCGATTTGATGTTGAAAACTTCAAGCCGGTTACTTTGATACGATCTGGCCCCTGTTTTTACGTCCCAAACACAAATATGGCAATTGAGCATCGACAAGACGACCTTCGAGGAATCGGGATAAAATGCAATTTCACCGACTGACTGTTCCGGATCGCCGAACGATTGCAGCAACTTTCCCGTCTCGATTTCATAAAGTTTCGCTCCCCCCTTTTCTGCGGCGCAAAGCAGGAGTTTTTCCGCAGGATCGACGATGATTCTTTTCGGTCTGTACGAATAATCCGATCCGAAGGAACCGAATTCGTTTAGCTTTGCGACCGTTTCCGCATTCCAAATTTCGATTTTCGGTTCATCCGAAAGACGAACAACGAAAAAACGATGGCTTTTGCCGATAAATGAGGCCGTTCGCACGTCACAGGTCTTTGCAAAATCATGCAAACATTTCTGCATCGGTCTGTCGTAAAGCCGCATATTCGGTTCGTTATCGACTTGCAGAAGATACTTTCCGTCACGGGAGGTCAAGCTACTTATCGGCTCGGTTTCGGCGGCGTGTTGTTCCAGTACGGCATCCAACTTGATAATGACCTGCCGTTCCTGGTCTTCCTCATCCATCGGCTGTGTGTCTACAATCGGTTCCGGCAAGGCCAACAGACGCGGCTCTTCCGAAATCGCGCTTTGTTCCGTCGTCAGCTCCCAAACGATAATGCCGGTCGCTTCACTGAGTGTAACAAATCCCTGTTCCCCTTTTGTGAAGTTGGTATACGGAACGGGAGTCTCGCAATCGGCGATGCAAAGCGGCAATTCCGTTTCAATATCCCAAAGAATCACTTTGCCGTCCATTCCAGCCGAAAGGAAGCGTTTGCCGTCTTTTGATAATTTGAGCGTCACGATCATTTCGGTATGGGCCTCGAACTGTCGCATGGACTTCCCGGTATCGAGATTCCATAGCCGAATGATTCCCCGCCCATCTCCCGAAATCAAACCATGACCGTCCGGCGTATAAGCGACAAAGCTGACAGGAGCATCGTGTCCCTTGAGAACGATTGGTTTTTCCGCTTCATCGAGCAGATTCCAAATCCTGATGGTTTGATCTTCGGAAGACGTTACAAGGCGTGTTTTGTCGGGAGAAACCTCGCCGCTGTAAACCGTCCCGCGATGTCCTTTGAAGGCCCGGAGGATGTCGCCTGTTTTTGTGTTCAATAAATAGGGCGTCTTGTCGGCGGCAAAGGAAAGTACCCGCTCGTTGTCGAGGAATTCAAACCCGGCGACAAATCCGGCATGCTTTTTGAAGGATGCAATTCTCTCCTCGGTTTCCACATCCCAAAACTGCGTATAGAACGTCGGCCCCGCCATGCCCGTTGCGATAAATTTTTCATCCGGCGAGAACTCACCGGAACCGGCATATCCGAGCAACTCGAATTTTTTAACCTGCTGCCCCGTTTTCGTATCCCAAATACGAACGCACCCTTCCAGGCACGGCGAGAGAAGACGGCTTCCGTCCTGTGAAAACGTGAGGGTCGGACAACGTTTCGTATGACGCCTCGGTAGTGTACGGACGGCTCCGCTTTCTGGCTCAATAAGACGCAAGGTTCCATCGACATAGCAGACAGCCAGAAGCGATTGATCTTTCGAGAGCATCATGGAACAGGGAACTCGATCAGGATCGAAAAGCACCATGAGCTTTCGAGCAAACAAGGGATGTTGCGAACCGGACGATTGGACTGTTTTGGGACTCATGGTGTTTTATGAAAAAAAGAAATTGTCGTTAGGTGTGATCGATTGCGTTTGCGGTTATGATTTTCGAGGAAAAAAGGTCAGTTCGTATACAGCATCTTATCCTTCACGCCGTGCTTGAAACCGAGCCCGGTCAGCACATTGTGAACCTTGCCGGTGTCGGAGTTCTTGTTGCAACGAATGAACACCTTTTTCTCGGCATAATCGAGATCGACCAAGCCGCCGAGCGCCGTCGAGCAGAGCGTCAGATACTTGCCTTTCTGCATGATTTCGTGGTCGTATTTGCCGGTATTCCGTAACGCCTTGGCCAGTTCGTCGAACGGTTTCGGCATCTTGTCAATCGTGTATTCCTGATACATGATTTCGTTGTATCCCTCGAAACAAAACACGTCCTTGGGATAATCTCTGAACAGCTTGCGGGTGTATTTGAAAATATCGCCGATATCCTTGCCGACGTAATGAATCGAGTATTCGTTGCGCGGAAGGATGTAGATGCCCGGCTTCTTCGGCTTGTCCTCGTCGCTGCCGGGATAGTAAATGAACTCGTCCCCTTGGATCGTGTCGGCGAGCGAGGTCGACCGTACAAGATCGTCCTGATCGAGTTTCGAATCCTCATCATCCCAAAGAAAATACTCCGACCAACGCTCGCGGGTTTCCTTCAACTCGGCCATCACCTGATCCGGGCAGGTCACGCGAACCACATAGGAAACGATTCCCTTGCCGTATTTCGTCACGAATTCATCGTAATCGGGAAGGATCACGCCGCAGGATTCGTGGACTTCGTTCAGCTTCGCGTTGTGCGACAAGTCAGGTTTGCGGTTGAGATTGAGAATCGTAGGCAGCGTCACCGGCTTCTTGAGCGGCACGATTCCCGCCGATTTCTTTTTCGACGTCGGTTTGGATTCCTCGGCCTTGCCACCCTTTTTCGCGACGGTTTCCGGCTTGCCTTCCCATTCCTTGAGGGCCTTTTCGAGCAAGGCAGCGGATGCTTTCAATCTTGTGAGATGTTCCTTCGTTCTGGCGCGTGAGTCGTCCGATTTTTCATTTGCAAGATGAGTTTCAAATTGCTCTACTTGCGGTAGCAGAATATCGAGTGGAGTTTGTCCCTTCGCATCTTTCATTCTCGGATCAGCACCGCCTTTCAATATCGCCTGAAAATATTCGGGCCCGGAACCATTTCTGGCGGCAAGATGAAGAACCGTATCTTTCTTTTTGTTTCGAGCATTTGGATCGGCTCCCAATTCAAGCAGAAGTTCCGCAGCACTGGCGCCACGTTGTTCCGCAGTTGCATGGAGCGGGGTATTATCCTGCTTGTCTCGAATGTCAACAGGAATTTTGCAGTCGAGAATCAAGAAACGTATAATCGGTTCCAGTTTTTCACGAGTCACTTGCCAACAGTAATCAACGGCGCGGTGCAACACTGTTTCACCCTTTTTCCCCGTTACTAACAAATCGGCTCCACGTTCCAGCAACAGCTTGCAGTTATCGACGCTTTTCCCGGCAGCCGCTTTATGTAATGCAGAATCTCCATTCCAGTCAAGATGATGAATGTCCCCGCCTCGATCAAGGAAAATTTTGAGCGTATCGACACTGGCACCTCCGGCAGCATTGAGAAAAGGAGTTTCCCCCTTGAACATCGGCTGATTGGACGCGATATTGACATCCAAATTTAAGTCAAGAAAAAGGCGGCACATCTCATCGCCTCTCCTCGCTGCCTTATGAAAGGGCGTTAATCCTTGGTGTTTGGTTGCAACAAGCGGATCGGCGCCTCGTTCCAAGAGCAAGCGACAGACGGCGATATGTCCTTTGTATGCCGCCTCAAAAAGCGGTGTTTCCGCCCAACGGGTTTTGACGTCGACATCAACGCCTTGGTCAAGATAATGGCGGCAAACGTCAAGCAATCCGCACTCGGCGGCAAAGTGCAACGGCGTTAGTTTGCTTTCCTCCTCTTTCTTCCGACAATGCTCTTCAATAGTCTCTCCGTAATCGCGAAAAAGGTCGTGGAACAACTGCTTTTCTTCAGGAAGAGCTTTATACGCTTCGAAAAAAGGAGCCCAATCGTACTTGCTTTTAGCCATAATCGCGTTGTGAAAAATGAATGAATTGAATTGGCAAAAAACGGAAGGAAAGCAATGTTTTTCAGTATACAAAATTCTGTCCACATTTGGAACACTCAAGCCCCCTTAGACACTGAATTTACGCCCCGTCCTTCGGAGCCGGTTTGATGTCCAGGATTTCAAGGCACTCGCGGGTTTCCCGGAGCGACCGGGCGTCGTCTCGAAAGTCGGATAAAACGAGCTTCACCAGGATCATCAGGCCGCGAAGATGGGCCAGGTGGTCCAATTGCAGATTCGGGAAACCTTCGGGATGGTCGGCGTCGTAAACTCTCATGCTCCGGGTCAAATGGTCGACATAGCTATCGAGTGCCCCGACTTTTTGAGCGAGTTCCTCGTAGAACGGCGGTAATTCAAGCTCGAAATGGGACATGGGCGGCGATGGAAAAATGGGGTTGAAACGAGAAAACGTGGCGTTTCACCATTTGTCCCATCGGTCGCGTTCAAAAAAAGAGCGCCGGACCGGGTTGTACGCTCATCCCCTACCAAGGGCTTCGACAACAACACCGGCCGACGCCCCGTACAAGGAGCGCCTGCCTGATGTCGCTGTCGAGAAAGAGGGCAAAGCCCTCAGTTGGTAGTTTTTGAGCGTGCGACAAAAAGACAAAACGTCTTCAATATCTGATTGTAAATCCGGCAATTCGCCGGTCGGCTATCGGATCATGCGGTTTTTGGAAAGGTGAAAAAAGGGGACTCCGGTTGCGGTTTCATTATATTCAACCACCCCGTTCGCCGCAAGAAGAGAATTCAACCACGTTTTGCCTCGTGACCGCCCCGTATGTCGTGTGCTGCGTTTTCAGGCCGCGACCGGGTTTCGGGCCGGGCTCCGCCTCGGACCCCGTGTCGGCGCCCCGTTTCGCCCTTAAAAACAAGGCGTCGGACGACCGCCGCCGTCGCGCCGACACTTATTTTTCAGGGTGAAACCGTTGCCGACCAAAAATTTTTCCGTCTCGATTGACAACCATAAAAACCCGTGCTAAATTACCCATAGTGAAGCGAAAAGCTTCCGACTATCGTAAACGGCGGTGAGTGAGAACCTCATTGCCTTGGGCGCATGTTCACCCTCGCGGTGGCCTCTGGACGGAACAGAGTATCAATTTCCGGCAATAGGAGTTTTTCTACGGCGTTTGCTTTTCTTAGACGCCTTCGGTTTGCGCCCGATTCTTCGACTCGATAGCCATTTTTCCCGACGCGATTCACGGATCGGTTGCGCATGGTTTGCCGACCTTTGGTCCTCCTGATCGAGCCCCGGACGGCCCAGCCGAAAAATGCAGTCATGCTATTTGACAAATCCGACCAGAAAAGTTCGCCGATTTTGCCGGAATTTTCGCCCTTTTTCCCTTGAATGTTCACCTCGTATTGTGCGATTCTCACCTATCAAAAACTTTATCCACTTTCCCCAGATTGCAGGAGTGTTTATGATATCGCCTAAAATCAAACTCGAGCCGGAGCCGACGATCCAAATGATCGCGCCCATCGATATCTGCTTTCACCGTCAGGCTTTGGTTCGCGAAAAACTGTACTGGGAAACGATTCAAACGTATATCGACGCCCTTCAACGTGGCGAGGAATTGCCGCCACCGGACGTTTTCCACAACGCTTCCGAAGGAAGAACCTACCTCGCCAGCGGATTTCACCGGGTCATCGCCTTCGACCATGTCGATTGTCTGGAAACCCACGACGGAGTGAAACACAAATTCGTCGATCTTTATAAAGCCTATTTCAAAAAAGACGGCGAGGAATGGGGATGCGGGCGATCTGTAACACCGATCAAATGCCGGGTCCATTCGGGAACCTTTCAAGATGCCGTTTGGTTCGCCCTGGGATCGAACAAAAATCACGGGCGTCCGCTGACGAATCAGGAAAAGCAAGACGCGGTCCGCAAGGCCCTGCGACACGCCAACGGCAAGGAGTTGAGCGACCGGGCCATTGCCGGTCTCGTCGGCGTCGACAACAAAACCGTCGCGACGGTCCGGAAGGAGCTGGTCGCCATTGGGGAACTTCCTCAGTTGGAGATCAGGATCGGCCGCGACGGAAAACGGCGAAAGGTTTCGAAGGCGGATAAAGGGGACACGATCCAAGTGCGGGTGGCGTACAATCGAAAATACTGTTGCGCCTGCTATTTTCGGAACGAAAAAGATGGGCATTGTTCGTGCAACGAAGAAAAAACGCGTCCTTTCGGCAGTTGCGAGTGTTGGGCGCCGGGAGATTCGCTGCCCCCGGAAGGCTGGGAACCGGCTCCACGCCGAATCATGGCGTCAAGCGTGAAGCCGTATCACCCCAAAAAGCCGTCACGTCTTGAGGGCGCTTACCGGGTATGCCATTTGCCTGTTGAAAATCCGGCGCTGGCCGTCGCCGCAATCCGCGAAATTCTCGGCGATACGTATATTCGGGAGATGGCGAAGGTACTCGATCAGATTCTCACGGTCGATGTTGCGGAAGCCCCGGCTGCTCGCTATCCCTCTCTTTCCAGCCGTCAAAATACCAAGAAAGGCGACCGTTTGACATGAATTTCAGCATTTTTGATCTTTTTGAAAGATTTTTCGCCGGAGCACGAAAAAACGACGGGGCGCGACCTCAATATTATATATCTATAGAGGGACGTTGGTTTTTTCGACGCGGAGGTCCGCATTACAATCGTCACGAAATTGATTGCGATTGTCAGTTTACCCACGAAATTACCGAGGCTGTTGGGGATCGTGTGCTCCCCAATGAATTTTTGTCCACCTTTTCACAGGAGTAGAACATGCAAGAAGAAAAAACGACAAGGGAATTGATCATCAATCCGGAATTGCAGACGCTTTTGCCGCCACTTCCCCAGGAGGCGTTCGACGGGCTGGAAGCCAGTATTCTGAAGCACGGTTGCCTCTCGTCGCTCGTTGTTTGGAACGACACCATCGTTGACGGGCATTGGAGGTACATGATTTGTAAAAAACACGGCTTGGCCTTCAACGTGAGAAACGTGGAGTTTGAGGACCTCTATGACGCCATGATATGGGTATACAAAAAACAACTCGGACAGCGCAACTTGGACAGGAAAGGCGAAGATGAAGGGGTGAAGCCAGCCCATTCCGAACCCATCATTTTGAAAATCGACCCGAAGATGATCCGAATTGACCTTGGAACACAGGTCCGGCTCGCTTTGGACGAAGAGGCCATCGACGATTACACTTCGGCAATGAAGCGGGGCGATCAGTTCCCGCCCATCCATGTTTTTTATAACGAAAAAGAGGACGAGTATATTCTCGTCGACGGTTTTCACCGATACTTCGCCCACCAGAAGGCTCTGCCCGGAGAACTGATCACCGTCAAATGCCAGGAAGGCGACCTCGAATCCGCTCGCTGGGCCGCGATCGGTGCCAACAAGCATAACTCCGTTCGGCGGACCAATGCCGACAAAAAACGGGCGGTCGAATGGGCTTTGATCCATGCTTGCGGCGTCAAAATGAGTAATCGGCAAATCGCCGCCCATGTCGGTGTCGACGAGGTGACCGTCCGCCGAACCCGCGCCCGGCTTGAAACGACTGCGACATTGCCGCAGTCGACCGAGCGAATCGGTCGGGACGGTCGAACGACCAACACGAGCAACATCGGCAAGCTGGCGAAGAGCCGACCGGTGAACTCGGATATTCCGCTGAAAGTTCTGCTCGACCGCCTCGACCACGACGATGCCGAGAGCTTCTTCGCCGGGGCGATTGACATTTTTCGCCGCAATAACAAACTCGATCAGGGAACGGCCGAGCGAATGTTGCGTCAACTGGCGAGTCCGGCCAACGGCTGAACTCGCAATCAGGTGTCCCAAGTGGGACAGCTCGGTTTCATATGCCGAACAATTTTCAACTTCGCCGGGCGGCGAGGTTGATCCCGTCTTTCCAAACGGCATTCTCCCGTTTTTCTCACGCTCCTCCGACCTCTGCGCCGGGGGTGCGCATTTCCGCTTCCACCTTTCTTGCAAAAGGTACGCCTATGCCCCAAAAGCAAGCGCCGAAGCGAAACGTCGATTCGCTCAAATCATTATCGTCCGCATTCGATTCGGAACAGGTCCGGTCGATGCTGCGCGACGATTCAACCCGTTTTACGAAAGGAAGTTTTTCATGATCCGCAAATTCAATTTCGAATCCCTCGCCGTGGCCGAAAAGAATCAGTCCATCCGGGACGAGCAGGACTATCAGAATCTGTTGCGCGAAATCGCCGCCGAAAAATGCGGTCGATCCGACGAGGAAGTTCTGGAAATCCTGCACCGGGCGGGTCGCGACGGCAAGACGCTCGAAGAGGATGCCGCCAAACGTGCCGAACGTGATCGCATGATCGCCGAGGTCAAGCGGCTTGACGAACTGAAAGCCGAGCGAGGCGAACTGGCCCGGCAGGAAAGGGAATTGCGAGAGGAGTTCGAGAAGGTCGAAGCCGAATACGAGGCGAAGCGGAATCCGCTCCTCTGGAAACATGACTGTCTCAACAAAACGATTACTGAAATCTCGCGGTACCGTGATACGCTGTTCGAAAGATGTCCGGACACTCAATTGAAACTCGAACTCGAAATCCTGCACGGTCAATGGGACGGCGGAGCGGAATACCATCTCCGGAAGAGGCAGCAGGAAATTGAAGCGGAAATCCGTTACGCCAAGCAGGAACTTGACGAGAAAGTCCTTGCACCCGGTCGTCGTGAACGCGGAAGGCAGTTGCAGGCGAAAATCAAGGAATGGCAGGCCGAATACCAGCAGATCGAAGTCAAGAAGGCGGAACTCGCCAAGAAAAAAGCGGAGCATGACGCCGCCGTCGCCGAACTCCGTGAACGTATGATCTTTGCATAATTGCACGACAAACATTCGTTATTTAGCGGCAGGGTCGCCATTTGGCGATCCTACCACCTTCTCCGAATTCCAAACACTCCCAAAACCGCGAGGCCCGACCATTGCGGTACCGCCGCCAGTCCGGGTCGCCGGAACGCAGCCGCTCTCGCACTCGACGCCCCGTCAACTCGCGATAACACCGCTTATTTCGGCCGTAGAATCGCTTCGGGCGGCTCGGTCGGGTCCTTAACTCTCCCGGCCTCCGGAGCGGTCTTTCGGTTGCATTTCGCACTTTCGGAGGCGGTCCTTAGATCGCCTCTCTTCACTCTTTTTACAAGGTCTACTTTATGCTTACGGACGAACAAATGTTTGAAAAAATATTTTGCGGATTTAACGTGCAGCATTTCGACATAATGCTCAACGAGGCGGACGAAACGGTCGCACTTTGCATTTCGCAGGACGAAACCGAGGCTCCGCTTACGCCGGACCACCCCGGCTATATCTTGGTCGCCACCTTTGCGGATAACGTCGGCCTCCCGTTTTTCCTCGTTAGATACGACGACGAATCGCGTCACGTCACGCCGGTCAACAACAATGCTTACGAACTTCTGCCGGAAACGAAGTCAATGAATCAGGACGAGTGGGAACGATTCATCGAAAATTGCACGGTTTAGAAAATCGAATTTAGCCAAATGCAAAACATTTTATGAAACAGAATTTAACTATCGACGAAGTCATTTCGCGGTTGGAGGCGAAAGGCTACAGCGTCAAGAAAACCGGCGACGTGTATCGCTCGGCATGTCCAGGTCACGGCGGCGACGGACCGAATCTCGCATTCACGGAAGGGAAGAACGGCCAAGTTGTCTTCAAGTGCCATTCAAAGAATTGCGATTACGAAAGCATCGCAAGAGCATTAGGAATCGAAAAGGAGATGAAACCGACAAAAACGAAAGAAAGAGCATCGCGCTCGGAGAACACGTCCAACAACAAGACGGTTCACGCGACCCTCGAACAGGCGTCGAAAGCGGTGAGTTTCGGAGCGGGAGTTGACACCCGGCCGAATCAAGTGTACAAATATAACGACGAGCGAGGCCGTGAGAACCTGATCGTCCTGCGTTGGGACACGGAGACCGGCAAGATCATCCGGCCGGTCACAAAGGTGGAAGACGGCTACATCGTGGGAACGATCAAGGACCGGCTGTATTCGCTTTACAACCTGTCGGAGACCTGCTCGAAAATCATTTATGGCGACTCGCCCTGCCGGATTTACGTTTGCGAAGGCGAGAAGGCGGCTCAGTACGGCCTGGCGCTCGGCCTCACGGTGACAACGTCGGCGTTCGGATCGCAAAGCGCAACGAAAAGTGATTGGGCGATCCTCGACAGACTTGCCGTCGAACACGGTAAAAAGCTGGAAATCGTCGTCCTGCCGGACAACGACACACCGGGTCGGGAGTACGCCGACTCGCTTGTCAATATTTTCTCGAAATTCAAATCGGAGCCGGTGGTCAAGGTCGTCGCCATTGCCGACAACGCTCATATCACAGGGTTGCAAAAATTCCCGGAACACGGCGATTTGTTTGATCTTTGGGAACTGCTCGACGGCGTTTCGATTCACGACATCGCGGCGATGATCGAGAAAATGGCCGACGAAACTGTACCAGAGCCGCTGACTGCCTGTGCCGACGAAGACGACGATGGGGAAAGCGACAATGCGGACAGCATTTATCCCTGGCATCCGTTTCCCGTCGGATTGCTGCCGGAGACCGTGTCCCGCTTCGTGACCGAGGTGGGGGCCGCCAACGGATGCGACCCGGCGGGCGTCTCGATTGCGGCGTTGGTGGCCTTGGCAACGGCGGTCGGAAACAGTCGGCGGTTGCGGCTCAAGCACGGTTGGATTTTTCCCGGCATCCTGTGGGGCATGCTTATCGCACGAAAAGGCTCGATCAAGTCCTGGGCCCTGGCTCCGGCGATGGAGCCGCTCGAACAACGGCAGAAAGAGTATCACCGCCGACACAAGATCGAAAAAGCCGAGTACGACCGCAAGCGCAACGAATATATGATGCTGACTCCGGCGCAGCGCCGCAAGGCTCCGCCCTTCGATCTCAAGGAGCCCGTCCTCAAACGTGTCCTCGCGAAGGAGGCGACCGAGCAAAAATTGTTCAAGGACTGCGCCGAGAACATTCGTGGATTTTGTTTGTTCAGCGATGAGTTGACGACGCTTTTGTGCGGCATGGGACAATATTCAAAAGACGGCGGCAACGCACAGAGCCTCTATAACTCGCTTTACAACGGCCAAGGCATCGAAAACGAACGGCTCGGCGAAAGCCGTTACGCCCCGCTCGCCTTCGTAACGATTATCGGTGGCATCCAGCCGGGCATGGCTCGCCGCTGTCTCGACGCCAAGTCGTTCGAGAGCGGGTTCGCGTCGCGCTTTCTTTTGGTCGCTCCACCGATCAAGGTCGCCAAATGGACCCGGCAGGTTGTGTCCGAGGAAGCCGAGAGCGAGTATCGACGGTTGATCGACGCTTTGCTCGATCTTGAAATGGAGCCGCAGTACGGCTCGCCTACCGTCGTGAGCGAGTGGTCGCCCGATGGCGACACGTCGGTCTCCGTGACGACCGTGCCGGAGTTCCCTGAAGATTATCGTCCGGTATTAGTCGAAGTCTCGCCGGAAGCGGAGGCCGAGTACGCCGCGTTCTACGACCGTACCGGCATCGAGATGGAGGAGTTGAGCGACGACAATTTGCGCGGCGCCTTCGAGAAAATCCGGACCTTCGTCGCCCGGATCGCGCTGGTGATCCACGTGACTCGCGCCGTCGAGCAACGAATATCTCGCGACGAAGACCCCTCGGTCGCCCCCTGGTCTCGCAAAGATGGGCGGATCAACGAGCTTGAGTGCGATCTCGAATCCATGAAGGTTGCCGTCGAACTCGGCGAATGGTTCAAGTACGAGACCCGCCGGGTCTACGCGACTTGGGGCGGCCTCACCGACGAGACACCCCGACCGAAGGCCGACGGCCTGCAACAGCGCATCGTCGAATTATTGGAGCAAAAATGTGGGACGCTCTCGCTGCGGGACATCCAGCGGAAGCTGACCGTCGACAAGGCGAGCGTGGAGGACGCGGCGGAGGGCTTGCTCGGGATCGGTCTCATCGAGCGATTCGACCCGCCGAAAGGCAGTCGTAGCCCGCTCGTTCGCCTGAAATCGACGCATTCGAACGGATAAACCGAATGTTTGTCGGAGTTGTCGGAGGTTTGTCGGAGCTGATTTTTCATCGTAACCTACTATTGCAACGAAGGTTAAAGGCGTTTGTCGGAATGTCGAAGTGTCGGAGCCGTAGAGATGTAATATTACGCTTTCGTTCGAATGAGAACGATCTATTGAGTAACAGGATATGAGTAAATATTTATTTATTTCATTAATATTTTATTGATCGTTCCGACATTGAGTAACAAGAGGTGAATAAAAAATTACTTATTCCATTAATATCTTAACGGCGATTCCGACAAGCGTAAAATAACAACACTCCCCCTCCGACACTCCGACATTCCGACAAACATCGTAAGCGCCGAACGGACTAAATGTTACAGGAAAAACGGCCTCCGACAAACCTCCGATAAACTCCGACAAACTCTGACAAACACGCCGTTTTCGCCGGGAACGGGCGACAATTTTTACCGAACGATGAAGCGCGGCTTATACGACGAGCCGTACAATTATCACACAGATAATAGTGTCGCGAATGAAACCGTTTGAATTTTGGTTCCTTCCGGGGACTTTTTTCTCTTGAGGTCAACGGGAACACCCCCCGTCTTGTGGTAGAGTTTGTTGCGAGAGACGACGATTTTTATTCCTTGCGTCGTTTTGAGTTGCGTTGAACCGGGAACGGTTTCGAGCGGCAAATTTCTCCAAAACCGTTTTTGGACCGATGACGCCGGTTTCGGGCGATCTCAGCCGCTTTTTATTCCCGAACGCCGTTTAGCTCCGTTTCGGTGCGTTTTTCATCATGTTACGACAACGATGAGGGATGTGCAAATTGAGAGAAATATGAGGTGTTGTTTCTTCCCGTTTGACACTGGTTTTTAATTGCGAACGGTAATTGTGGCGGCTCCTCGTAACTTTTTCGCGAGTAAAGTATTCTGTTGATTCGGCTTTAAACAAAAGTAGCTTTGGGTGGGTTGTGAGGGATTGAAGGGGCCACATGTGACCTTGAAATCAATCCTTTTGGAGCTATTCGACGTGAATGCCTTGGGTAAAACCGAAGGCGTGGCCTAGGCACGAAGCATCAAGTGCAAACTTACCCAAACGGGTAAGTTGACTTTGCCTGAAAAATCGCGGTAAGCCTCGCCCATCGCAACAAAAGGCCCGGAAACAGACGGCGAATGAAGTCGCTTTGATGATTCCTGACAACGACGGTATGGATGGCGAATCATTTTTTTCAAAAAACTTCCGCTCACACGCATGGCTTTCACGAAATGGAGGAGTAAGTTGTTCAAACGATGGGTCAAGCAACCCGCCGAATTGCAGGAATGTCCTGCAAAACAAGCTCCAAACCTCATTCCACGAAAGGAAACCCGCACCATGAAAAAGTCCTCCATCCAAATCGGAAACAGCTACGAAATCCAAGTCGGCAAGAACACCACGAAGGTCAAGGTCGCCTCGTTCGACGAGAAGCACGGCACCTGGCTCTGCGACACCGAGGGCGGCAAAACCCTGCGAATCAAGG
This sequence comes from Thermogutta terrifontis, assembly GCA_040393745.1. Lineage (GTDB taxonomy): Bacteria > Planctomycetota > Planctomycetia > Pirellulales > Thermoguttaceae > WRKP01. Next base: position 15,423 of record JBEBTM010000015.1, read on the forward strand.
ACGCCGCCCGTTTTTTGAAGGAAGTCAAGCTGAAGGAAAAAAAGTCGCTCCGGGAAGTCATCGAGTCGAAAGGAATCACTATTATTCCGAAGGGGCGCCGGGCGACAAGCACGATGCGCGACCTCGACGACCAGCGTGCGGACGCTGGATCCCGGATGACTCCCGATGCTTCGCATGGTCGCCCTTCGAAACAACGTCAACTCAAAGCCGACCGTCTCGAAGAGACCGGGAGGCAACCGTCCGCCGCGACTCGCGGCCCGAAGCCGCTCGGGGAAATGTCCGCTCTCGACGCCGCCCACCGGGTCTTGGTCGAAGCGAAGCACCCGATGCGGATTCGGGAAATCACCGAGACGGCCATCGCGAACAATTACTGTACGCTCCACGGCAAGACGCCGCACTGCACGATCAACGGCGGGATTCAGCGGGAAATCGCCAAGAAGGGGGGCGAATCCCGATTCGTTTGGGTTGACAAAGGCTTGCTCGCCGCGCGGTGATTCCACACCGTTTTACTGCTGAACATTCTTTCAAATGCCTCGGCCCGGCAGTCGGGGCGTTTTGCTTGTTTGGCCGTTGAGGGCTTCGTGAGGCCGTGTGTCGCGTCCGTCCGTTCTTTCCGGGCAAAGAGCCGAAACGCCGGAAATCGCCGTGTGCGGCCCTGTTTCGCGGTCGGAAAAATTGTAAATCCATCTTCGCTCACCCTAATGGCTTTTCGCGGCGTGAGGAGTATTGTAGTTGCCAATGGTGGACGGACGAATCCGTTAAGAGTGCAATCTAACACGACAACGCAAAACGTTCAAGCGTTGCCATCCACTTCGAGAAAAAAATTATGGAAGATCACGTTCAAACGACGCCGCAGTTTCTGACCTCCGGGCAGTGCGCGGCAAGATACAACATTTCCGAACGGCATTTCGTGCGGCTCGTCGAGCAGGGCGTCATGCCGAAGCCGCTCAAGCTGGGCCGCGTCTCTCGCTGGTCCGTCGCCTCGCTTGAGGAATATGAAACGAAAAATACGATCAGTCAGACCGCGTTCTTCGATCCGACCGCTTTACTCCGAACGAAAAAACGTAAACGACGAAAATCGTCTTAACCATCACCAAAAATCAAGGAGCATTATCATGGCTAAAGTTTACAAGAAAATCTGTTACCGACCCGTTCCCGCAGGTGCGAAAGTCATTCAAGGCGACGACGGCAAAGAGTACGCCTACTGGATCGCGAACGGTCAGGAGTACACCGCCGTTTACACCGTTACGAAAAACGGGCCACGCATTCTGGAGGAGAGCGACGTCTACATCGCCCGCTTCACCGATGCGACCGGCCGCTTTCGCGAACGGTCCACCGGCTGTCGTGACCTCCGTGCCGCCGAGCACAAATTGAACACTTGGCTGCAGGAGGTTGAGAAGATCAAGGCCGGGATTCTGACGCAGGAGGAATTTGAAATCAGCAAGCGGGTCAACGATACCGTCGAGGACCATCTCGAAGATTTCGAGCTACATCTCCGGGCGAAAGGGGCGTCGGCGGGATACATCCGCGAAACGCTGTCCCGGATTCGCCGGGTCTGCGAAGTCTGCCGATTCAAACGGCTGATCGAAATGAATTCGAGTGCGCTTATTCGCTGGCTGAATCAAAAAGCCGCCGGTGGCATGGGCGCGAGGACTCGAAACGTCTATCGGGCGGTGTTGAACAATTTCTGTAACTGGGCCGTCCGTAACAGTTGCATGGCGGCGAACCCGTTCATGCGGGTTCCCAAGGCGCGCGAGTCGACTGACAAGCGACACGAACGCCGGGCCTTGAGCCCGGAGGAAATCGTCAAGCTGCTTCAGGCTGCCGAGAATCGGCCCCTTCACGAAATGACCGTCGTTCGTCGCGGTAAGCGGCGTGGCGAGTGTTACGCCAACGTCCGGGACGAGGTCAAGGTCGCCGCCGCCCGGCTGGGGCTGGAAAGTAAATTACTGTACGCGACGCTCATCTACACCGGCCTCCGCAAGAGCGAATTGGCGTCGATCACCATCGGCCGCGTTTTTCTCGACCATGACATCCCGCATTTTGTACTCGACGCCAAGTCCGAAAAGGCGGGGCGGGGAGCGACATTACCGTTACACCCGGAGTTGGTAAACCATCTGCGAGCGTGGCTGGATTTCCGGCGAGAGCGGGACGGTGAGTTGCCGCCGAAGGAAAAGCTGTTCACCGTTCCGTTCGGTCTGTGTCGCATTTTGAGCCGCGACTTGGCCTTCGCCGGGATCGAGAAGCGGGACACGTTGGACCGCGTCGTCGACGTCCACGCTTTGCGGCACACGCACGGCACGCTGCTCGCGCAGCGCGGCGTCTCACCGACCGTCGCGAAGAATTCGATGCGGCACTCCGACATTCGGCTCACGATGAACGTCTACACGCACCTTGAGCTTGGCGACGTCGCCGAGGGAATCAAGAAGATTCCCGACTTCCTGAACGGAGAGAAAAAGGACGAAAAATAGGTCGGCGATGGTGGAGAACCGCTCGGTGGGATTCGTCCTGCCAGGCGGTTTTTTTATGCTTACTTCTTCTTCCGCTTCCTCCAAGTCCGAAACACCTTGAGTAATTTTCCTCGTCGAAAGAGATAATACTTGCCGACGGGAGCGTTTTCTAAAAGGGGGCGAAATTGATGTTGTCCGAAAGCTCGATTTCTGAGAGAATGGTGTTTTTCCACGACGAACGGATTCGCCATGCCTTCCAACGAACGCCCGAACGAAAACCTCGAAGACATTCGTCGCCAGATCGACGAAGCCAAACGCCAGTACGATGCACTCGACATGAAGCCGGGAGAGTCCCTTCGCGATTTCGAATATCGGGTCAAGCGGCATTCCGACAAACTTCTTTCTCTCAAGGTCGCCGAAAAAGTCCAACGACAACTGATCGAACAGGACGCTCGCGACGCCGAAGAGCAACTCAAAAAAAAGAGCTCCTGATCTTTCAGGAGAAGTCGCCGTTTCGCATTCGGGGGTGGCGAAACGTCAACATCCTTTTTCTCGGCGGGAACGAAGTTCGGATCGTCTCCCGTTTCTTCGCCAAGAGCAAAAAGCGTTCCGAAAAAGGCAAGGGCTTTCATCCCGGACTCGCATTGCTCGGCGTTTCCGAACGAATTTCCCCCCGCGACGCTCGACCTCCTTGCCAAGTCCGCCGCTTCTCTCGGTTCGATGCGGGATGCCAAAACCGCTCTCGCCGACCAGGGCATTGACGTTTCCCTCACGAGAATCTCGACCGCCGTTCGTGCCGCCGCCTTGCAAGCACGATGTCTTCGAGCGAACGATCCGGCGCTCCGGACTCTGGAAATTCGAGGTCGAAAGATCGTCGTCTCCGTCGACGGCGGGCGTCTTCGCATTCGTGAAGACAAGAGGGGACCGAAAACAAGCAATAATCGAACGCGGTATTCGACCGAGTGGCGGGAGCCGAAACTTCTCTGCATTTATTTTCTGGACGAAAACGGCGACGTCGACCGCTCGATCCCGCCGGTCCTCGACGGGACGATGGTTCATGTCGACGAGATTTTCAGAATGTTGTGTGATTATCTCGCGATGTTGCCGATCGATGCCGACACGGAAGTGTTGTTCATTTCGGACGGAGCCGATTGCTTGTGGAAACGAGTTCATCTCGTCGAAAAAACGGTTCGCGATAAGGGCGGACGTTTTCGGTGCCTGCTCGACCATTATCATATGAAGGGATATTTGCACGAGATGGCGGAAGCGGCGAAGGGCTGGACGAAGAAGAAGCGGACGCAATGGATTCACCGGATGACGGGCTTCCTGTTTTCGGGCGACAACGCCTCGTTCGAACGGGAAGTGGAATTGCTGCAAAAAAACAGTCGCAAGAAAAGCGTTCTTCGGACGAAAGGCAATTACTTGTTGAAACATTCGCGGACGGGACACATGAATTACGGCGAGGCAAGGCGTCGAAAATTTCCGATCGGCAGCGGGGTGATCGAGAGTACGATTCGTCGGGTGGTCAATTTACGATTGAAGGGGGCAAGTGTGTATTGGAAGGAAAGCACGGCTCAGGACATGCTGCTCCTGCGTTGCCTTTACAAGGCGAATCGCTGGCAACATATTGAAAAACAAGGAATTGCGATCACGCATCCTATCGCATGAATCGCCCGCAAACGGCAAACGCTCCCTGCCGATATGACTCGCTTTCTTCGTGTTGGTTTGAATGTCGAACCCAAGCGCACTTGCCAAAAACATGGGACCGAAAAACGCCATACCGAACAAACCGAGCGTCATGAGTCCCAAGGCCATTCGCTCGCCGGTTGTGTCGCTTGTCAGGCGGCTCAATCGTGGTATTGTCGGAAGGTAAACGACCGGCAACTTGCTCCCGACGCCAATCGTATTCCAGAGCCCTTTCGAAACGCCGACCTCATGGCGAGTGTACTCTTTACCGTCAACATTCAGCATGTAATTGATTTTGGGATTCTTTTGAGAACCGACCGTGTAATGCTTCGTTACGGTAACTTCACCGGGAACCCCTTCAAGCGGCAAGCGACGTTCGAGAAGATACTCATTGGTTCCCCAAATCGCCATGCAGACTATCGGCAAGAGGATCAACAAGAAAAGAACTGTCGCGACCCGATTCCAAAACCGTACCGTTTTTTTCAAACGGACGAGCGGCGGGTCGGCCAGCCGTTCACGTTGTCTCAATGCCGTTGAAAGCAGCTTGTCGGCGATCTCATCTTCCAGTGTTTTGGGACGCGAAGCCTTATGGCGAGGATATTGGTTCAACACATCGACGTGTCCGAGCGAGGTGAAGATCTCGCGGATTTCTTCATCGCCCTCTTCGTCGTCGCCGTAACCGAATTCCGCATGATCGACGTCGCTCGCGGCACTGTCCAGAAACGGCGACAAAACTTCCGTCGCCTCCAACAGTCCCAACCCGTTCTTTTTCGCATACCGCAATGCCTTCAGTAAAACGCGCAACCCGTCGGGGGCGAATTCCTGCAAAAGCCGCAACGCGACGTTGGCATCATGGTAAATGTCGTATTCCAGCCTTTCGACACCATCCGCTGAAAGATAGGCTCCACCGCACCAGTTTTCCTCGATTCCACCGGAGAATTCGAGGGAGCGATATTCGTCAGGAACAAGATCGCGAAGCGAAGTGAAATATTTCAGAAAAATATTCCGTTGATATCCTTCCAGCAGCGAGGTGAGCAAGCATCCACGGTTGTAAAAATAGGGCCGGAAAAGCCCTTGGGCGGCGGCGAGCAGGTAGCCGTGCGTTTTTTCGAACGAATCGCCGAGCGGGGCTTCGGACAGGAATTTCCGATAATGGTCGAACGCCTCCTGCAGTTTTTCGACGTCGACTCCTTCCGAGACGGCCAGCCGGTCGATCGCGCCGTCGTCCTTGATCGGTTCGAAATACCAGCGCCGCATTTCCTCCGGCGAAATCGGATGGTAGGTGATGTCGTAGCCCATGTTTGCTCAATGGTGAGTTGTTTGGGGGATCGCTCACCAACCGTTCCGGTGAACGAACTGCGGATTGAATCGGTCGGCAGGTTCGGCCTCGACCCGGTAATAACGCACGCTGCGGCGCTGGTGAACTTTGGCATCGGCATGGCGGCACTCCTGCGAAAATGGGGTTGGAAAGCCTGATTATACCCATTTTTCCGCTCGGCGCCGAGACGGCTACAAGATAAACGGATGGCTACAAATGGGAACGGGAATCGGGTAAAATATGAAACATCGATTTCGTAAGCAATTTTTCGTTCAGCTCAAACGGCAAGAACTTAGGAAACCATACATGTCCGCACTTCAACGCCATAGTGATCCTTCAATGCTTAACGATCCAAACATTTCCGAACTCAATTTGATTGACGAGCGACTTACGAAACGCAAGCATTTGCAGATTCAATTTAGTGGGTCGGACAAATATTCGCAAGAACTACTCGCGAAATTGGACACCTATTGCCAAAAGTATGGCGACCGTCTGGCAGTACGATTTTATGGACATTACTCACAACAATTCGATTTCCGCATATTGAGAAATATTCCGCATGTTGAAAATCTTGTTATTGACATAAACCCGACTGCAAAATATAAAAACATTTATTCCCTGGCTGAACTTGGATGCTTGAAAAAAATCGGATTCGGTTTCTATCATCTTAAAGAAATCGACATCTTTCAATCAGATAATTTCACAGGATTGCTTGAATTACGTCTATTTGAAACAAAATCGAAAGCGGTTGATCTCGGATTTCTTCAACGATGTAAAAACTTAACATTGTTGTCAGTACACGGCCACCGAAAGAATGCCGAGGTCATAGGAGCATTGCACAAACTGAAAACGCTTGCACTTCGATCCACACCAGATTTTTCGCTTGCATTT